>JACRCT010000572.1 GCA_016218885.1 Deltaproteobacteria bacterium
AACGGCGGCGAAGACCTGGCGGTCATCCTCGCGCGCGTGTCCGCTGCTGGCGGCAAGGTCATCATGGAGAAGACCTTCCTGCGGGCGGACATCGGCCACATCGCCCTGTTCAGCGACCTGGACGGGAACGTCATCGGGCTCCATTCGATGGGCTGAGCTGCCGCGTCTTCCTGCCGACGCCTCTTTCTCCTGCTGCCGCGCACGACCCATGGCGGCAGCATGTTGAGCTCGGCCCTCCCCCGCGAGGCATTGCCTTTGGGCCAAGTTGGAGGAAGATCGCGGTCCTATCGCCCAGCCGCTGCCAGACGCGGCGCCCGACGCGGCGCCGCCCCCCGAGCGCTACCGCACTCTGCGCCTGCTTGGCGCCGGCGGCATGGGCGAGGTCTACCTGGCGGCGCAGGAGGGACCGCAGGGCTTCCGGCGCATCGTGGCCCTCAAGCGCATCCGCCCGGCGGCCACCGACCAGCAGCGCCTCCTGGTGCGGCACTTCCTCGACGAGGCGCGCCTGGTCGCCAAGCTCTCGCACCGCAACGTGGTGCAGATCCACGAGCTGGGCGACGGCCCCGAGGGCCTGTTCGTGGCCAGGGAGTTCGTGCGCGGCCCGAGCATCGAGCGGCTGCTTGGCAAGCTGGCGTTGTCGGATGCACGGATGCCGCCGGCCCTGGCGCTGGACGTCGCGGCACAGGTGGCCGACGGGCTCGACTACGCCTTCTCCGCCCGGGACGAGGCGGGCGTGCCGCTGCGCATTGTCCACCGCGACGTGTCCAGCCAGAACGTGCTCGTGTCGGTCACCGGCGACGTCAAGCTCATCGACTTCGGGGTCGCCAAGAGCAGCCACCAGCAACAGGTGACGACGAGCCCGGTGGTGAAGGGGAAGATCGCCTACATGTCGCCGGAGCAGTCGCGGGCCGAGCCTCTCGACGGCCGCAGCGACCTGTTCTGCCTGGGCATCGTGCTCTTCGAGATGCTCACTGGGCAGCACCCGTTCCTGTGCTCTGATCCCCTCTCGACGCTCAAGGCCATCGAGGCGGCGCAGTGGCCGCGACTCAAGGACCTGGCACCTGAGCTGGCGGACTGCGACCCGGTGCTGGAGAAGCTTCTGGCGCGCTCGCGAGAGGAGCGCTTCGCCAGCGGCGCTGCAGCTTCGGACGCCATCGCGCTGCTGCGCCCCAAGCTCCCGGCGCCTCCGTCGCGGCTGGGGCCCTTCGTGGCCGGCCTCTTCGGTGCCGAGTTCGCAGAGCTGGAGCGGCAGCCCGAGCCGGGGACCTTCGTCCCAGGACCGATAGCGCCGCCGCTGGAGGCGACGGCTCAGCGTCCCGCCTCGAACCCGACCAAGGAGGAGTTCGCCCCGACGATGCTGCGCACGCCAGTCTCGAAGCTCGGTGCAGCGGGCGTGGTCAACGTCACCCCCTTGAGCGACTCGCAGCGGATCCGCTCGTCAGCGGTGAAGCTCGCACCGCGGACGAGCCGGTGGCGAATGGTTGGCTTCGGCGCCGCCATGCTGGTCGTCGGGGCGGCGGGGGGGCTCGCTGCGACGCTGGCGCTGCGGCAGCCGACGCCAGTCGCGCCGCCCCCTCCGGAGCTTGTGGCTGTCGCGCCAGCAGCGATCGAGGTCCTCTCGCCGCCGCCTCCTCCCCCCTCTCCTCCTTCAGTCCAGCCAGACCAGCTCCCCGAGGCGCCTGCGGTGCCGAAGCCTGGGCAGGTCCACCAGGCGCTCCCGGTTTCGAAGCCGGTGGCGAAGAAGCCGCCGGCGCCGGTATCGGTCCCGGAGGTGACGTCAGCGATCGCCTCACCGACGCCAGCGCCGTCGTTCCGCTATGAGATCACCGTGGAAGGGCCGAGCGGAACGAGCCGGGTGAGTGTGGGCGCGCTTCCGGACAAGGTGCTGGTGCTCGAGTCCCCGGTGCGGGTGCAGCTGGAGTTGTCGGCCGGAAAGGCGCTGCTCGACTGCGAGCCCTGGCAGATCGTGTCGGTGAGCGGCGAGTCCATCGGCCGCAGCCCGGTGGCCATCCCGCCCATCGCCGAATGGCCGGTGCGCATCGGCCTCAAGAAGCCGCCCGGCTCGCAGAGGCTGGAGCTCAAGCTGTCGGTCCGGTCGCTCGAGGGCGACTGAAGAGGGCTCAGAACCGGCCGGCGAGGGCGAACCCGGCACCCTGCGGCGCGAGCGCCGGGGCGAGCGTGACGGGAGGGGCGGGCGCGAGCCCCCAGAGCAGCGCCCCGGTCAGAGCGATCGCCGCGCCGGCGGAGAGCAGGACCACGGCCGAGGTCCGGCGCGCCTCGAGATCGGAGTGCGCCCGATCCCAGGCTGCCGGGTCGTTGGCTGTGACCGCCTGGTGCTCGGCCGAGAGCGAGCTGGACGCGAGCCAGGCGCAGGCGCCTCCCGCCGCCAGCGCCGCGGCGCCGACGGCGGTCAGGGCGATCCCCGTGGGCTTGATGGGGCTGGAGGAAGGCGGTCGCGGGGCGGCAGGTTCGACGACCGCGACCTTGGCGTCCACGGGCGCCGGGTCGAACACCTCGACCCGCAGCGGCTGCCTGGGGAGACCGGCGCGGGCCGGGCCGTTGCCCTCGGAGTCGAAGGCCTCGAGGTAGTACTCGAACGCCGACCGGGTGAGGGCGCCGGGGACGACTGCCTCGTAGAGGTCCCCGCCCGCTGAGAACAAGGGCAGCTGCAGGTACTTCTCGGCGCCGACGGCGCGCAAGAAGGCGGTGGGCTCGAAGATGGTGGCCGGGCCGGCAGCCTGAATGCGCGCGGAGAGCTTGAGGGGCTGGCCGCGCTCGCAGCGCTCGACAGGGATGTGCGTGAGCGCCGGTGGGGTCTGGGCGCGAGCGGCGGTGGCGAACGCGACGAGGGACACGAGCGGCAGCAAGGTTGGCAGGAGGCGGCACATCGGGCTCACCAGGTGACGAGGACGGGCTTGCGTGACTCGGTGATCGTCGCGGTGGCGCGGGCGAGCTGGCCGCCGCTGTTGGAGCCCCAGCACCAGATCTGGTCCCTGCGCACGGCGCAGGTGTGATCCAGGCCGGCCGAGATCTGGCCCACCTCCGCGAGGTCGAAGACCTCGGCAGGGGCCAGGACGTCGGCGGGGGAGTCCGAGTCGTGGCCTATCTGCCCGAATTGGTTGGAGCCCCAGCAGACGACCTTCCCGGTCTCGAGCAACGCGCAGGAGTGATCGCTGCCAACGGCGACGTCCACCGCGCCGGTGACCCCGACGTCGTTGGGCTGGTAGCAGGCATTCAGGGTGGTGTTGCAGCCGGTCCCGCCGCTGACGACCTGGCTGTGATCGTTGTTGCCCCAACAGAAGACCTTCCTGTCCTTGACCGCGCAGGCGTGGAGCGAGCTTATGGCCAGCGCGGTGACGCCGGTCTGCATCGAGGCGACCGGAAAGGGCGCGTCGCGGGCGATCATCGAGTCGTCGCCGAGCTCGCCGAGCGTGTTGTTTCCCCAGCAATAGAGCGCGCCGCTTTCGGTGACGGCGCAGGTGTTCTTCCAACCCGCGGCGAGGCCAATCGCCCTCTTGGTCCAGAGCACGGGCTGGGGCGAGACTTGGTAGCCGATCGACCCTCCCAGGCCGAGCTGGTCGAAGTCGTTCATGCCCCAGCAGTGAAGCGCCTTGTCCCCGGCGATGGCGCAGCCGTGGCTCTTCCCACCGGCGATGGCAAGCGCGCTCATTGCCAGATCGCTCGGGGTGGCGGTCCAGATGGGGCCCAGGGAGATTACGCCGATGCCTAGCTCGCCGAACTGGTTCGTTCCCCAGCAGGCGAGCGTCTGGTTCGAGTCGATGGCGCAGGTGAATCCCCAGCCGGCGGCGATGGCCTTCACCTTCGAGGCACCCATGACCCTCGTCGGCTCGCTCCCGGACTCCTCCGCGCCGTACTCGCCCCAGCAGTAGACGTCGCCCTCGGAGTCGGTGGCGCAGCTGTGGTAGCCCCCGGCGGCGACCACGCGGACGCAGCAACCGGTGGCGCAGGCATAGCTTGGGGCGAGGCAGCCCACGTCGGTCGAGCTTGCGTCGGGGCCCGCGCCGCCCGCATCGGCAGGAGGCTGCGCGGCGGCGTCTGCTGCAACTCCGTTCGCGTCGGGGGAGCCACCGGAGCCTACGTCCTCGCCAGCCAGCGCGGCATCGCCGGCGCCGGGAGGGCGTGGGGGCTCTTCGCCGATGAGCGCGTCGCAGGCACTCAACGCCAGTAGCGAGAGGCAGGCGATGCGCTGGACCAGACCGAGGGCGAGGCCCACTGACGACCTCCGATGGCTGACGGCCGACACTATACCGTCCTGCCGGCGGACCGGGGCTTGGCGTGGAGGCGGCCGCACGGTGGCACGCCATTCGCGCCCACCTGCCGCGCTACGTGCATGGCCGCGCGGGTTCTCGCCGAGCGCTCAGATCCGGCAGCCCCGGTCGGGACCGGCTTGATCTGGAGCCTTTCCGAAGCTCGATGGCTCGGAGCCGTGGAGTTGAGCGCTCAGCGCCGGTGCGCGTCGGTAGGGCCTTCTCGCATTCGGCGGTTCGTTGGGGCCCTGGCCTATCCGCGCCCGGGCAGAGAAGAGGCCCTCCAGGACACTCCGATAGTCGCTCTCGACGATATCGGCGCGGTTGAAGCACACGCGCAGACGCAGCCCTGCTCTTCGGCTTGGCTCGTAGAGCAGATCGAACCCGAAGCGGCAACCGTCGTCACACCGCACCGCGGCTCTGGCCAGCCGACCCGAAAAGGCCTAGGGCTCGATGCAGTAGACGGCGGTGTTGTTGGTCTCATTGCACGACGTGGGGGATCCAATGGACTGAGAATCCAAGAAGAAGGGCGATGGCACCGGGCCCGCGTTCCAAAAGCGCGCCACGGAGTTGCTAGCGCCGACGATCGCCGGGACTCCGTAACCGGTGTCGCTCCAGCCGTTGCAGCCCTCCTCCGCAAGGGACGGCTTCGTAACCAACATGCTTCCAGTCCACACCCTGGATGGAGGCAGGAGGCGGCCATCCCACCCCACTTCGATGGGCGCCACCAAACCGTCCACCAGCGAGGGCCCGATAGCCACAATTCCGTCGGGACGAATCCAGGGACCCTGCTTGCCGTTCAGGACATAGATCCCAGACGAAGCCAAGGTCGACTGGAGGGGGACCGATCCCTGCTTCGCGCTCTGGCAAGCGCTCACGGAGTCGGCGCTCCCCGTTGGCGCCAGGAACACGCTCTTGCCCTTCTCCCTCGCGAAGACGAGCTCCTTGTTGATGTCGGTCCCCAAGCAGTAGAGATGAGCTTGGGCCAAGCAGTTGCCCTTGTAGGAGGTGAGCCAGGCCACGGTGCCTCCCGAGGAATCGCCGAACAGGACTCCGTTCCCCGAGGTGCTCGTCCAGTACTGACAGGTATCGCCGGATTCCTTGCCATCCGGCAGGGATCCCGTGAGGACCGGGCCGTCCACCCGCTCGCCTTTCGCGTTCAAGCGTGGCGGGTAGAAGATCTGCGGCGAATACTGACCACCGAGCGCATTGAGAACCGGCCTTCCGTCCGTTCTCACCCAGCCCCGCGCCCCTCTGGCGATGAACCGGTCGGCGACGTTGTCCTCAGGCTCAATCCCGGGCAACCAAGCCAAATAGTTGCCGGCAAGTCCTGCCTGTCCTGCTTCCTCGTTGCAGATGGCATCCGCGGCATCGCGTCCGGTCAAAGGCGAGGAGTAGTTCGACTGGATGAACCCGTTCACGGGGGCCGAGGTGACGAAGATGTAGTTGTAGGCATTGAAGGTCGCTTCGACGAAGACGTCTCGGTCGAGGTTGAACGTGCAAGTCTGGCCTTGCTCCCAGCAAGGGCCAGGGTTCCAGGGGCTGAGCAACGCGTTCTTCTTCAAGCTGACGCCTTCCAAGGTGACAGCCCCTCCCTGGGGCACATCAAGCGCACGCTCGCCGCCACAAGAGACCTCGTCGCTTGCGCCTGAGGGGAGCGTCACCGCCACCTTGCAGTCCCCCTGCGGCCCGTTGGCTCTGAGCCCCAACCGGAATCCTGTGCCGAAGCGGGCCGTCGTCGAGACATTGCTTTTCATCTGGAATTCGCAGTCGCCCGGCCCGACGCAGCTCCCCTCCCAGCCATAGAAGCGGAATGGCGCAGTCGACGATGGCACGAGCTTCACAAAGGCATTGGCAGCGATCTGAAACGGGCACACCCCGCCCGTACACCTGCCCATCTGATTACCGTCTCGGCTCACCGTGACTTCACCAGTCCCTACGACGGTGACCTCGAGGGTGAATTGGTGTTGGAGCGAAGCGTCGGGCCGGTCCATGGCGGCATCGCGCCGGAGGACTGCTGCGTCGAGCTGGGGCTCGAGGGCGCCATCCCTGGCCGAAGCGTCCGAGCCTCGCCCCCCGTCCCCGGCAGCCGTCATCGCATCGGGTAGGAGGTCGAGGCTCGGCAGATCCTCGAAGTCGTAGATCAGGTTGCAGCTGGTCAGCAGAGCCACCGCCAAGGAGATGCCGCAGAGCGCGCGCTTCATCGCTAGAACCCTCCCGAAACGACGAGCCCCGCCCCGCCCGGCACCGGGCCCGCCGAGACCGAGACCGCTGGCGAAGGGCTAGGCGCGGTGAAGGTGACCACGAGCCCGACGACCAATGCCGCGGCGCCGACGCCATAGAGCACGTCCGCCGCGAGCGCCGTCGTCTTGCCCCGGCTCTTGGCTGCGTCCTGGTCCGCCACCGTCTTCGCCTCCTTCGCCGCGTTGTACGAGGTCATGGTGAGCACGCCGCACACCGCCCCGCCCGCGAGCAGCGCCACGCCAGCTCCGTCCAGGACGTAACCCACCACGCGCTGCTTGCTGGAGGATGCCGCCGCCGGGGCCTCGATGCGAATCTCGGGGCTCGCGACCGCGACCGTGACCGCCGGGTCTGGAGACTGCGGCTCTGGGGCGCTCGCCGGCTCCGGGGATGTCGGCGGTAGGACCGGAGCGGCGCTCTTCGGAGGCGGCTCGGGCGCGGCGGACGGCGTCGGCTGCGATATCGACTGGAGGACCTCGAGGGCGGTCGGCCCCGCCAGGTCCACCAGGTCCGCCGTCTTCTTCGTCTTCTTGGTGACGCGCTTGACGGCGCTGCCCTTGGCCACGTCGAGCAGGACCGCCGTCAGCAGCCAGGTCCCGCCCACCTCGGCGACCTCGGTGCTCAGGAGATACTCGACCCCAAGCGCGCCACCGAGCTCGGCCAGGCAGCCGCTGTCGGCGCAGCCCAGCAGCTGCTTCTGCCGCTCGAAGCCGATGATCGACGCCAGGTCGCTGCCCGCGATGATCTTCAAAGGCAGGCTCGTGGCCTCGCTGGCGATCAGCGTGGAAAGCCCCTGGACGCTCTTCGGGTCGAACGTCCCCACGGCCCTGACGTCCAGGATGGCGACGCTGGGCACACGTCGCGTCGCCCCGAACACCTGAGGAGAAGAGAGAAGCATCGCGCCGAGAAGCGCGACACCGAGACATGGAAGAACTCGCACGACTGCCACCTCCCAAGGCGGGCACTCTAGTACGCCCTCGAAGGATTGACGAGCGAGGGCAAGCCCTCGGTTCCATTGAGCAAAAGCCCGTGACAAGCGAGCCCCGTCCCCAGTGGCCGCTTTCTCGCGCCCCAGGCGTCCTCTCGCCAGAAGAACGGTTTCGATGGGGAGCGAGCGTGGGCCAGGCGGCCACGATGGACCCTGGCTTCTCCCGGGCGCGCGCGTCCGGTACCTTCCGGAGCCTCATGGGGCAGTCGCCGCTCATCAGTGACCTGGCAGCCAGCCGCGACCCGCTCGAGGTCGCGTATCAGCGCTTCTTTCCCGTCATCCGCGAGAAGTGTCGCCGCATGCTGTCCGACTTCGAGGAGTCCCAAGACGTGGCGCAGGAGACCTTCATCCGCCTCTGGCAGTCGGGGCTGACCTCGCGCGATCCCCGGACCACCACGGCGTGGATCTTCAAGACCAGCACCCGGCTGGCCATCGATCGCCTGCGGCACAAGCGTCGGACCTCGCCCCCGTCGAAAGACGCGAATCGCGAAGAGGATGATGACGGATGGGACAGCGATGGGACCGATTCCGCCGGCACCAACCTCGAGTCCGCCATCGCCGCGCGTCAGGAGCTGGAGACCATCGCCCGCGAGCTCCCCGAGCGTGAGCTGGAGATGGCCATTCTCAGCCGAGTCGACGGGCTGGTGCAGACCGAGATCGCCGAGGTCCTCGAGGTCTCCGAGCGGACCGTGCGCCGGGTCCTAACCCGCTTCGACGCGCGCCTGGTAGAGCTGCGCAGTGCCAGGGAGGCTGGCCATGGCTGACGTCCCGCGCTGCCCCTCGTTCCTGGAGCTCGATCGCCACGCGCTCGGCGCCTCCGAGCCCACCTGCGCGGCCCACGTGCAGACCTGCGAGCGATGCGCGGCCTACCTCGACCGCCTGCGCCAACCGGTGGCCGTCCCTGCCTGGGCCAAAGAGCTGGCCCTGCCCACCTCTCTGGCCGCCCCGGCCGCTCGTGGCTGGCGGCACATCCTGCAGGGCTGGCGCGGGCTCGTCGCGGGCGGCGGCACCGTTGCGCTCACCGCGCTCCTCGTGGTGGTGATCCTCGCGCCCCCCGCTCTTCACTCCTTCCAGGACGAGCCCCGCACCTCCCCCAAGAGCGGCGTCCCGACCGTCGCCCTCTACGTGAAGCGCGGGGAGTCGGTGGCGCTCTGGGACGGGCAGCGGGCGCTCATCCCTGGCGATCGCCTGCGCCTCAAGCTCATCCCCGACGGGTTCGAGCAGGTCGTGGTGGCCACCGTGGACCGTGGAGAGGCGCGGCCTCTCTACCGCGGCGCCGTCGCGCCCCACGACGAGGCGTTCCTGCCCACGAGCTGGAAGCTGGACGACTCCCCCGGGCCCAACCTGCTCGCGGTGGTCTTCAGCCAGAAGCCGCTCGGCGACGCGGAGCTGGTGGCGGCGGTGCGCGAGCAGCGACGGGCCGGCGGGATCTGGACTACCCTGCTGGTGCTTCCCACGGCCGGGACCGGATCGCCTCGATGACCTTCAGGCACCACGCGCTATCCCCGTTCGTGGCGCTGCTCCTGCTCCTCTTCCCTCCGGCCGCGCAGGGCGAGACGACGGCGCGCCGCGCCGCGGTCATCGTCGGCGCCAACGCCGCCGCCAGCGGACGCGCCCCCTTGCGCTACTCGCACGACGACGCCCGCAACCTGGCGGCGGTCCTCCAGGAGGTCGGCGGGTTCGAGGTGGCCGACGTCTCGGTGCTGCTCGACCCCGACCCTGCCGAGGTGCTCGCCACGCTCGACCGACGCCTCACGGAGCTCGGCGCCGCGGCGCACGGCTCGCTGCTGCTCTTCTACTATTCGGGGCACGCCGACAGCCAATCGCTCTACCCGTCGGGCAAGCCGTTGGCCATCAACGACCTGCGCGCGCGGCTCGATGACGCCAGGGCTACGGTGCGGCTGGGCATCCTCGACGCCTGCCGCGGCGGTGGCTGGACAAGGGCCAAGGGCATGCAGCCGGACGTCCCCTTCGAGGTGGACGTCCCGATGTCCCTGGCCAGCGAGGGTTCGGTGCTCATCTCCTCCAGCTCCGGGCTGGAGAGCGCCCACGAGTCGGCGGCGCTGCGCCGCTCCTTCTTCACGCACCACCTCCTGGCGGGTCTGCGCGGGGCCGCGGACCAGAGCGGCGACGGCGAGGTCACGGTGGGCGAAGCCTTCGCCTACGCCAAGGAGCTGACCATCCGCGACTCCACCCTGCAGGCGGACGCGCCGCAGCACCCCAGCTTCGACATGAACCTGCGCGGCCGCAACGACGTGGCCCTGACCCGGGCGGCCTCCAGCGGCACCCGGGTGGATCTCGTGCAGACCCGGGGGCCGCTGCAGGTGATCCAGCTCTCGACCGGGCTGGTGGTGGTCGAGGTGCCCACCGGCAAGCGCTCGCTCACCGTGGCGCTGCCCCCCGGCCGCTACCTCGTGCGCCGCAGATCGAGCGCAGGCACCTTCGCGCGGGAGGTGGCAGTGGAGGCGAACCGGCGCATCGCCGTGGACGAGGACAGCCTGGAGATGACCGGCACCACCACCCTCGCCGCCAAGGGCGCCGACGATACCCCGTACGCGACCGCGACCACGGTGCGCGGGCGGCACATGGAGCTGACGACCCTGGCCGGCCTGGCGCACACCTCGGCACCGGCGCTCAGTTTCAGCGCCCACAACTTCGCGACGACGGCCAGCCTGACCTGGGGGCTGACGGATCGGTTTGAGCTGTCGATTCCCCTGCCCGCCTTGGCCTACCGCTTCGGCCATCGCGGCGGGTGGGAAGTCATCCCCTGGGGCGGGGTGTTCGGGGGAGGTGTAATCGATCGCTGCGACGAAGGCGTGGATAAGGACTGCGTCTCCGCTGGCTACGAGCCGATGGCCGGAGTCTCGGTGCGCTGGTGGCTCACCGATCGCGCCGCCCTCAACGGCGGGCTCACCGGCGCCTACCTGGGGTTCTTCAAGCGCAGCGAGCGCGACGCCTTGTTCGTCCAGGGCACGCTCGGCTTCTCATTCACGGCCTATGATCTCCTGACCATCAACCTGGCCGCCGCTCTGACGGTGCCGGTGATCGAGGGCACCTTGCGTCAGACCTCCGGCTTCCAGCTCTCCCTCGGCTCGGTCCAGAACATCGGGGTCCGCCAGCTTCCGCTCTTCCAGATCCACGTGATGCCCAAGCTCTCGCTCGACGCGCACATCTCCCTCACCGAGAACCTGAAGACCAAGGACCTGACCACCGCCTTCATGGGCGGCGCGACCTGGACGTTCTGAGCTCCTGAACGCCACGGAGCCCGGAACTCGAGCCGCTCGGGGCGCGCCAGCAGGACGCGGCCACCTTCCACCCCGCTCACCAAGCACCGCAGGCGAAGAGGCCATGGCCGTCATGGCAAGTGATCTCGTTCGTCGTCTGACGGATGCCACATTCGCAAGGCGCTGGGCACTCCCGCAGCTTCTGCCATCCATGCTCGTCGAGCGGCGAGAAGAGGTCACAGAACAATGCTACGTGAAGGCCCTGGCAAACGATGCTGGAAGCCTGGCCCCAAGGGACCGAACAAGCAGTCGCACCTTCGAAATGACAGATCGCTTCTTTCCTCGATGGAACGCTGCGATTGGGCACGAGGGAGCAGATGGGGTTCAAGCCGCCACAGGGCTCCTCGTCTACATAGCCCGGGTCCGCGCAGTTGCGCGCTACTCCTGACTCACAGCTGGGAACGTAGGTGCCGTAGTCGCAGGTTACATATCCGACTGGAACGCAATAGGGCTCCCCTTCGAACATCGCGCATGTTCTTCCGAGGCTGCCACAGTCGGAGTAGACCTCCTCCCAATGGTCAGCCGTGCAACGCACCCGGCGATCCCCACTGCAGTACTCATCGCTCACCGCGGGGTCACAGGCCTCGGTATTCTCTTCCACGCACTTTCCTCCCGTTTGCGTTACGACGCAAATGGGCTTGCGCGTATCGCAGGCCTCCGCCTGCAACCTGCCTCCCAGCGCCAAGTATTCGGCGAAATAGGGCTCGCAACGAACGAGCGAGGAGGCCGATGCGCATTGCGGCAAATCAGTCAGCGGATTGCATTGCGTCTCACTGGGATCGGTGCACCGGGCACGACCGTGGCCATCCTCGATGCAGACCCCGGGCGAGCATTCCTTCCAGCCCTCCATATGCGTATCATCACACGTGACCCGGGCATTTCCCTCGCAATGAGAGGAATAGGACATGGGGTCGCAGGGCTCCGCCTCTGCTGCCGCGCAGACTGCCCGTCCAGACGTGGAGATCCAACAGACCTCTTCCTTCGCCAGGCAGTCGTCGGCCACTTGAAGGATCCCGCTATCCAGACACGTCATGGCCATGTTCTGCACACACCCATCGAGTCCATCAGGACAGAGCTGGGCGTCTTTCTCCAAGCATGCAACACGTCGCTCCCCATATCGGTCGACGATTGCATCGAAGCACTGCTTGCCCGCTTGCGCGCAGTCCTCGATGTCATCGGGCGTGCCTTCGCTTCGGCAGAAGCCGCAGTGATAGGACTTGCTTCGATCCGAGCTGCAGAAATCACATGAAGTCTGGCCCTGCTCGGCGATCCTGCAGTGGTCGACGTCGCACCGCTCCGTGTCGAGCTGGCAATCGGCCCCACAGCCCAGCTCGCCTCCGGGAAAGCCCTGGGTTTGACAGGTGGCACCGCCGAGCTCGTCGCCATCGCAGGTCTCGGGCGCAGAGATGACGCCATCACCGCACCCTGGGTAGAAGCACACCGCTTCCCTGCAAGTGCCTGAGGTGGCTTCACAGCTCCTGCAGGCCTCCCCGCCCTTTCCGCAAGCAGCTGCCGTGATCCCTGACTTGCACATTCCCGACGAGTCGCAGCAGCCTTCACAGGTCAATGCGGAGCAATACACCCCGCCATCCGACGAGGGCGTTGAGCCATCGGCCCCTACCGAGCCGTCCACTCCCGGCTCCATCGGCGCAGGCGGGCACGCCGACAAGAGCCAGAGCAGGAGAACGGGGCGCCAGGAACCGCAACTCCGCCACAGAATCCCCTGCTCGCACGTCCCTCGCTTCATCATCGTCATGTCGACTCCTGATCCTGGAGTGGTGTGGCGTCACGAGGCCGCTCGAAGGCCAGGCTTTTCGAGGAACGTTCGGACCGAGGCTTCGGCGCATCATCGACGCCGGCCACTCGAGCCTTCTCCCTTCCCCGCCCAAGCGTGCCCGATTGCCTCCCCGACATTCACTGATGCCTCACGAATTCCATCTCCGCGGCGGCCGCGGGAGATTCTCTACCCATTCTCACGTGTTGGGCTACGAGAGTTCCGCGAGGCCAGCGCCAAGAAGGCGAAACAAGCAGCCTTCTGCGCCGGTGCGGTCGAGCGGCTCGCTCCTCCCCGGGCGGCTCGGCTCGGTGAGCGGCTGGCCAGGACCCATCCCTGGATGGCGGTGGCGTTCTTCGTGCCGGACAAGGCCGCCCGGAGAGCGCACGGGGGAGCAGCCGGAGGACGCGAGGACCTGAAGGCTGGACCGCCAGGAGCCGGGCGATCCCCGAGCCGCAGGTGCGGAAGCTCTCGGCTTCGCGGACGAGTCCTCGCTGGAGGCCGAAGTGCAGCTGACGCCAAGCGATCGCCGCTGACGCATGGCTGCGCCATGGGGAAGCAACCCGAGGCGTCAGGCTCAGCGGGATTCGCGGGGCTCGGGTGAGGGGTAGTCCTCGGGCTCCATGCCGCCGACGGTCACCGCGAAGAAGCGGTGCTTGAAGTCGCTGACGGTCATCTTGAAGATGCCGTCGTCCACGCCGTCGCCGGCCGGCTCGGTAGCCCCCCACGGGTTGCGCAGGTGGACGAAGAGCTCGTCGCCCTCCTTGGAGGTGCCGATGACGGCGTAGGCGTGGAAGTTGGGGATGCCGTCCTTGATCGGCTCTCTGGAGAGGAAGAAGGAGCCCGCCACGATCGGCTTGTTCTTGGCGAGGGCTTCCTCGAGCTCCCGATGGAGCATCGAGTTCGAGGCGTAGAGTGTGGCCAGCTTGTACTGGGTGCCCTTCCCGGTCAGCGCTTCGAGAGCCGAGCTGGGCAGGCCGCCGCCGCCGATCTTCTCGTAGCCGCCCTTCCATTGGGCGTATGCCTTCTCCACGATGCCGACCCAGCGCTCGTCGGGATCGCGCGAGTGGCCATAGACCGGGCCACCCGAGGCGGTCGTCGGGAGCTCGGGGTTGACGGTGATCTCCACCGGCCGGCGGCTGGCGAGAAAGAAGGGCCTCTCGTAGAAGCGCACGGTGCAGGTCCCGTCGGCGTTCTCGCGGACGGCGTTGTTGATGATCTCCGGATTGGTCTTGGCGATGGCGGAGAGGGTGGCCAGCAGGTAGCAGTCGCCGATCTCTCCCTGCGCGATGTCGTCGAAGGAGGCGCCGTTCACGAAAAGCTGGCCCTCCCGCACTTCGTAGTGGATGCGGCCCTGGTCGCCCTCCGCCAGCGGGGGATTGGCGCTGTCACCGAGTCGCAGCGGCGAGCGTGCCGACTTGGGTGCATCGAAGCCATCCGCAAGCTTGGGTGCTGCGGCAGCAGGCGCGCTGGCCTCCTTGGCGGGTTCCTCGCGCTTCGCCGTGGGGTTGGAGGAGAGCGGGCGAGGGAGACTGGGGCCGATTCGGGTGGGCATGGCGAGAGCGTCCGAGCGAGAAGAGACGGTGGAGCCAGCCGGAAGACTATAGGGCCGGCAAGGGAGCAGGTGCCAGGTTCCGAATTCGAATACTGGTTTCGGGGTACTCGCCCCATGCTCCTGCGCTGATTCAGGCGCCTGGTGGAGCCGGACGAGGGAACCGTGCGCGTGTTCGGCAAGGACGGGCGCGGCCTCGATCCGGGCTGGCTGCGCTCCATAGACGAGTGGGGCGCCTCGATGGCCAGAGGCGCCCCGCGAATCAAGGTTCTGCAGCCCCAGCTAGAGCGCCGGGGTGACCTCGAGCGCCTTGATGTACTTGACCTCTTCCACCACGACCGAGCCCTTGCCGATGGTCGCGGACGCCGCGGCGGAGCCTGCTTGCCAGGTGGCGTTGGTCCGGATGCGGGCCTGAACGCTGATCTGATGCTCGCCCTGCCCCACGTCCGCGAGTCCGAAGAAGAAGCTGTTGGCGTTCATGGTGTCGAGGATGAGCTGCAGCTCCTCGTCGGTGAAGAGGCACTCGTCGGCATAGATGGTCCCGTTGGCGTCGGCGTCGGTGCACTCCTGCAGGATGCCCCCGAACTTGGCCATCACTGTCTGCGAGCGCCTGGCGAAGATGACGCTTCCCGGATCCGCTGGCTTGCCGTCGACGAGGACCTGGATCTCGATCATCGCCTCCGCCTTCGAGGTGTCGGAGGTCCCGCTCTTGCTCCTCACCAGGGTATCGGTGAACAGCCCAGCCTCCAGCGACACGCCGACCTGCAGATCGCCGGGGTTGGAGGTGTGCAGCGCGGTGGAGAAGATGGTCTGCCAGCCCTCGCTCGGGCCCGCACTCAGGGCGCTAGGTTGAAGCACCGCGACCTTGCCCATCTGCATCGCGTTCTTCGAGGACTGGGCATTCGCGCTCGAAGCCCCCAGAAGGCCTACTGCCACCGCCGCCGCCACCGCCAATGCCCTCATCGTCGACATGGTCTTTCCTTTTCCGTGAGAGTTCCTCGGGCTCGGACGCCTGAGGAAAGGTTTTCTACGGCGCCCACCTGCCGCAGGTCACACCCCGCCGCTCGCGCTCCCGGCGAGCCCCCTCACCCCCTCCCCCTGCACCGCGTGGGGCGGCGCCCGACCACCAGCCTTATGCGCTCGCAAGCTTGGATGACGAGCGGCCGAGCGGAAGCACCAGAAGGGCTGGCCCCCGAGCGGTGGCGGCTGCCACGGACGGGCGGAGCGCGCCTGCACGGGCTCCCCTCGCCACCGGCTTTCCGCCTGCCTCAGGGAGATGCGTGCGACCGGATCGCGTCTTGCTCTCCGGGAGGCCGTCCGCGACAGGCGGAGGAGGAAACCATGGTGGGTTGGACCGGAAAGGCCTTCCGTTGGGCGGTGCTGGGGGTGGCTCTGCTGCTGCCCGCTGCCTCGCGGGCAGAAGGCCGCCGCTTCCTGGTGAAGCTGCGCGATCCCACCCAAGGCATGCAGGCGTTGAGAGGAGCCGGCGCTTCCATCGAGCACGTGCTGGCCGAGCAGCGCGCGGCCGCCGTGGTGCTCCCCGAGGAGTCCCTCGAGAAGCTGCGCCGAGACCCCGACATCGAGTACGTGGAACAGGACCCGCGGCGCTACCCGTTCGCCCAGACCGTGCCCTACGGCATCGACCTGGTGCAGGCCCCGCTGGTATGGCCGCGCGCGGGCGACGCGAGCCGCACGCTGTGCCTCATCGACTCCGGCTACTCCCTCGGGCACGAGGACCTTCAGCGGCTGAACCTGTCGGGATACCCGAAGACGTGGTCCTCGGACGGCTGCGGGCACGGCACTCACGTCGCCGGCATCATCGGTGCCCTCGACAACGCGGTCGGGGTGGTGGGCACCTTGCCCAACGGCGTCCGGCTGCACGTGGTGCGGGTCTTCGGCGCGGACTGTGGGTGGACCTATGCCTCGACGCTCATCGACGCCCTCAACCGCTGCCGCGCCGCCGGGGCCCACGTGGTCAACATGAGCCTGGGCGGGCCCGCCTCCAGCATCCTGGAGGAGTGGGCCTTCCTCGACGCCTCGAACGCCGGGACCCTGCTGGTGGCCGCGGCCGGCAACGACGGCTCGACCTCCTTCTCCTACCCGGCCTCCTACCCGAGCGTCGTCTCGGTCGCGGCGCTCGACGCCTCCAAGCGCCTGGCTTCGTTCTCCCAGCGCAACGCCCAGGTGGACCTCGCCGCGCCGGGGGTGGCGGTCCTCTCCACCGTCCCCTGGACCGCCGACGGCCGCGCGGGCAGCGGCTACGAGAGCTGGAGCGGCACCTCCATGGCCGCCCCCCACGTTTCGGGCGTGGCCGCGCTGGTCTGGAGCCAGAACCCCGGATGGACCCAGGCACAGATCCGCCAGGCGCTCGAGGCGACCGCGGAGGATCTCGGCCCGGCCGGCCGCGACGATGGCTTCGGCTTCGGGCTCGTTCGCGCGGGCGCGGCGCTCGACCATCTGCTGGGGACCGGCGGACGGCCGCCGGCAGCTTCGTTCACCGCCACCTGCAGCGGGCTGGCTTGCAGCTTCACCGATACGAGCAGCGACCCCGACGACGACTTGTCGCTCTGGGCGTGGGACTTCGGCGACGGGGCGACCTCCTCTGCGCAGGCTCCGGCCCACTCGTTCGCGGCTGCCGGCACCTACCAGGTCTCCTTGCGCGTCACGGACGCGACCGGGCTCTCGAGCCTCGCGCTCCAGCCGGTGGAGGTCGCCGAGGCCCCCTTCTCGCTCTCGGCGCGCGCCTACAAGGTCCGCAAGGAGCGTCGCATCGACCTGAGCTGGTCGGGCGCGACGACCCCGAGCGTCGAGGTCTTCCGGGACGGAGCGCCGCTCGACACCACGGCCAACGATGGGACCTACACCGACCTCGCGGGCACCCGCAGCGGCAGCTCCGTCTACCGGGTCTGCGAATCCCCCAGTACGCGCTGCTCCAACGAGGTCCCGGTCGCCTACTGAAGGAGGGGCCAGGTTCCGAATTCCGAAAACTCCCACTCGCCGGCGGCGGCCTTGGCCTTGAGTGGCCGCATTCGGGGCATGGGCGCCGGGATGGCGGTAGACAAGCTGGAGAGGTGGTCGCGCGCGAAGGGGAGGGTCCTCACCTCGAGGCCGCAGGCCTGCTGAAGGCCTATGGCCGCATCCGGGTGCTGGAGGAGGTCTCGCTCACCGTCGCGCCCGGCGAGTGCGTGGCGCTCGTCGGGGAAAGCGGGGCGGGCAAGACCACGCTCTTGCGCTGCTTCAACCGCCTGGTGGAGCCCGACGAGGGAATCGTGCGCGTGTTCGGCCAGGACGTGCGCGGCCTCGACCCGGCCTGGCTGCGGCGACGCGTCGGTTACGTGCCCCAGGAGGGAGGGCTGCTCCCCCACTGGAGCGTCTTGCGCAACGTTGCGCTGGTGCCCCGGCTCCTGGCGTTGGCCGGCCCGGAAGCGCTGGCAAGGGAGGCGCTGGCGCGCGTGGGGATGGATCCCGCGATCTATGGCGCACGCTGGCCGCGCGAGCTCTCTGGAGGACAGCGCCAGCGCGTGGCGTTCGCGCGCGCCCTCGCCGCACGGCCGGGCCTGGTGCTCCTCGACGAGCCCTTTGGCGCGCTCGACGCCATCACTCGCAGCGAGCTGATAGCCGCCTTCGCCCGGCTCCGCCGCGAGCTCGGGCTCACAGCGCTCCTCGTCACCCACGATCTGGGCGAAGCTCGACGCCTGGCTGATCGGTTGGCGGTGATGCGCGGAGGCCAGATCGTCCAACTCAGCGATTGGAGCTCGCTGCAGCGGGCGCCCAGCGCTCCCTACGTGCGCGACCTGTTTGCGCGGGCGGGATTCGGGTCACCGTGAAGCTCGCGCTCGCCACCGCCCTCCTCCTCTCCACCCCAATTGGGACCACGCCCGCTGTGGCAGAGCGGCAGCCGCTCACGGTGGCATCCAAGCCCTTTGGCGAGTCGTACCTGCTATGCGAGATGTTCGCGCAGCTCCTCGAGGCGCGCGGGATCGGCGTCGAGCGCCGGCCGGGGCTGGGCGCGACCGAGCTGGCCTTCAGCGCCTTGCGTGAGGGGCGCATCGACGTCTACCCCGAGTACACGGGCACGGGGCTTCTGGCGATCCTGGGAGAGGAGCCGAAGGGGGAGGACCCGCAGGCCGTCTATGGGCGCGTCGCGCGCGAGTTCGAGCGCCGCTGGGGAATCCGCTGGCTGCCGCCCCTGGGCTTCGAGAACACGTATGCCATCGCCATGCGTCGCGAGACCGCCGAGCCGCTCGGCTTGCACACCCTCGGCGATCTGGCGCGCCACCGCGGAAGCCGTGAGCTGCGCGCGGGCTTCACCGCGGACTTCATCGGAAGGGCCGATGGTCTGGTCGGCCTCGAGCGCGCCTATGGACTGCGGTTGCGGGACGTCCGGCCGCTCTCTGCGGCGGTGAAGTACCAGGCGCTGCGCGCGGGCGCGGTGGACCTCATCGACGGCTACTCCACCGACGGCCTCCTCGCGCGCGGAGACCTGGTGGTGCTCGAGGACGACCGGCACTTCTTCCCGCCCTATCAGGCCGCGGCGCTGGTGGGGCCGCGCCTGCGCCGCGAGTGGCCCGAGGCCATCGCCGCGCTGACCGAGCTCTCCGGGCGTCTGGACGCCGACCAGATGCGCGCGCTGAACGAGCGCGTGGAGGTGGGGCGGGAGCCGGTGACCGTCGTGGCGCGCGACGCGCTCGCCTCGCTGGGTCTTCTGGGGAGCGACGAACCCGCGACTGGCGGGAGCGGCCTACCCGCTTCTTCGCTGTGGACCTACCTGTGGCAACAGCGCCGCGACCTGATACGGATGGCCTCGAAGCACCTGATGCTCGTCGGCCTGGCGCTCCTCGCGGCGATCGCCGTGGCGCTGCCGTTGGGCCTGGCCCTGGAGCAGCTGCACCGTGGCGCCGAGGGTGCGGTCCGGGCGATCGGGTTGCTGCAGACCATCCCCGGGATCGCGCTGCTCGCCTTCATGCTCCCTTGGCTGGGCATCGGGACCGTGCCCGCGCTGGTGGCCCTCTTCCTCTACGCGCTCTACCCGATCGTGCGAAACACCTATGCCGGCGTGCGCGGCGCCGATCCCGCGGCGGTTGCGGCCGCTCACGCCCTGGGTATGACGCCGCGACAGGTGCTGCTGTGGGTCCGCCTGCCGCTGGCCGCGCCGATCATCATGGCCGGCGTGCGCACCGCGGGGGTCATCACCGTGGGTACGGCCACGCTGGCGGCGTTCATTGGTGCCGGAGGGCTGGGGGACCCCATCGTCGCCGGGCTCGCCTTGAACGACACGCGCAGGGTCCTCATGGGCGCGCTTCCCGCGGCGCTCCTGGCGCTGCTCGTCGACGGGGCGCTCGGGCTCTGCCAGCGCGCGCTCATGCCGAAGGGGGTGGGGTGAGCGCGGCGGCCAGCGCCCCAGGAACCAGCTCTTGCCGACCCGCCGCTGGCCGACGACGAGCTCGACCAAGAATCCCGGTCGGTCAATCACGACTGACGGCTCTCGAATCGGCCCGCCCCTCGACAGGTCGAGCGCTCGGCTGGATGCGCCTCCCCGGCACTTCCGGGAGGCGTGAAGGCCCTTGCATTACCAAGGTAATGATCTCAGGCTTTGCCATGACCATTGCGCGCTCGAAGGTGACGGCCCAGGGGCAGATTTCCGTGCCCGCAGAGGTGCGGCGCAAGCTGGGCATCGGACCCGGGTCGGTCCTCGAATGGGACGACGAGGACGACAAGATCGTGGTGCGACGCGCGGGTCGGTTCTCCTCTGAGGACATCCATCGAGCGCTCTTCGCCACGCCACCCACGCGGAGAAGCCTCGACGATTTGAAAGAAGGGATCCGCCGACACATCGCGAGGCGACATGCGCGCCGTTGACACGAAGGTCCTGGTACGTCTTCTGACGCGCGATGACGAGGAGCAGGTCACCGTGGCCGAGGCATTCGTGGCCAAGGGCGCCTGGGTGTCGCAGCTCGTGCTGATGGAGACGGTCTGGGTTCTCGGGTCGGTGTACGAGCTCCAGGCAAAGCAGCTGGCGACTGCCGTGGAGATGCTGCTGCAGCACAAGGACCTCACTGTCGAGGACTCGGAGTCGGTGTTCGGCGCGCTCGAGCAGTTCCGGAAGACGCCAACGGTGAGCTTCTCCGATTGCCTGGTGCTCGAGGCAGCTCGGAACGCTGGCCACCTGCCCCTCGGCACGTTCGATCGTGGCTTGGCAAGACTCCCGGGGGCCGAGCGGCTGGAGAAGCTCCCCGGGAGCCCATCGGCATCCCAGCTGCCCCCTCGGCGGCCTCTTCCCATAGGAGGCAGCCAGCGTTCGCTCGGGGGTTTTCCTCCCAGCCGATCACCAGGCGCATCGCCGACAGGCAGCAGGTCGCCAAGGGAGCGGGTCGCCAGGCAGGTGGAAATCCACCCGTGGATCCAAGCCCGCCGTGATTCTTCGCCGCGGGCTCACCTGAGAGTCGAACGGATGCTGCTCTTGTGGAAAAGGCGCCGCGTCGACAACCAAGCCACTGCCAAGAAGAGCGAGATCGCGCTTGGGCTCGAACCGGAGCCGGCGGCCGTGCAGCCCTGCTCGGATCCCGGATCCGTGTCTGCGGATGAAGCGGGCACCGCGGCGTCCATTGCGGCAGTCACCCCACCGGCGTCGGCGTGCTCGACCGCGGCAGCGTCAGGTCCGGCAGCGATCGCTGCGTCAGCGGGAACGAGGGGGCTCCCGGCGTCTGGTTCGGGGGTACCTGCGTCCAGGGTGTACGGGTTCGCCTCCCCCTCCAGCCACTGGACGGCGCCGGCCTGCGCGAATGCCCTGTCGGCGAGTGCCTTGAACCCGGAGGTATCCATGTAGACAGAGAGCTGGTTCTCGCAGCCGCTGGTGCCTTCTCCGCCGTGGCCGCGGCTCGCAATCCCGACGACCGCGCCGCTCTTCGCGATGACCGGTCCCCCACTGTCGCCATCGCACTGCGACTCGCCGACCCCGAACTCGTTGGCGGAGAGACCCAGGCCCGAACCGCTCGCCCAGGGGCCGACGAACCACACCGAGAGCCCGCCGCGCTTCTGCCGGAATGCCGGCATCTCGCCGGTCTCGGTGACGCCGAAGCCGATGGCTTCCAGCACCTCGTTAGCCTTGGTCTTCTTCAAGAGGCGCAGCGGTGCCACCGGAACGTTGTTGAGGGCTCGGTCCAGGATGATGAACGCGACGTCGTGCCCGCAGGCGTTGGTACCGTCGTCGTGGAGGATGGCCTGGCCATAGGCCTCACCCTTGAGCGTCGGGGTGATCGGGACCTGCTTGTTGCCCGTCCAGACGTACAGCTCCCCCGGGGTGTAGTCGGCACCGAACTTCGCCGGCGTCGCCGAAGCCCCCTCCGGGGTGCCGTCAGGCCAACACGCGAAGCCCTCCTCGTCGATGCGGGAGACGCAATGGCGCGCGGTGATGACCAGGTTGGGCGCGACGAGCGTGCCGGTGCAGACCGAGGAGGCTTCATGGACGCCAATCGTGACGACGAAGTCCTGGTCAGCCCCGGAGGTCTCGCCGTGGAGGATGGGCCAGGAACGCTTCTCGAGATCGACCGCCGCGTCCCCGAGGGGATCACACGAGAGCGAAGTCACGCAGAGCCCGGCGATCAAAGCGAGACGCAACGCCGGCTTCCAGCTGGCCAAGGTTGCAGAACGGGTCATGGCACATCTCCTGGTCATGAATCCTTCGATGGTCAGGTGTGCGCGAGGTCCGGTTTGTCTCACAAAATCGTCCTAGTCCCTGTTCTTCTTCAGGAATGCCGAGAGGCTCACGTCGAGCTGCGAGCGCAGAAGCCGCATCATGCTCTCGGCCTCC
>JACRCT010000564.1 GCA_016218885.1 Deltaproteobacteria bacterium
CTGACCGGCAGGGCACTGGGCGCTGGTGACGCAGCCGACTTCGCACTTGCCTGCGCGGCAGACCTGGCCGGAGGGGCACTGGGTGCTGTCCATGCAGCCGGTGACGCAGCCGCCGTCCTGGCAGATCTGGCCGGCGGGGCACTGGTCGCTGGTCGCGCAGCCTGCCACGCAGGCGCCCTGGCGGCAGACCTGGCCGGAGCCGCACTCGGTGTCGGCGGTGCAGACCGCGTAGCAGCGCCCGCTCAGGCACAGCTTGCTGGCGCCACAGGACTCGTTGGTGTCGCAGCCCTTCACGCAGGCGCCGCCCTCGCAGATGTTGCCCGACGGGCACTGGGTGTCGATCTGGCAGGCGAGGCGGCAGTGTCCATCCTGGCAGACGTCGCCAGAAGCGCACTCGGTGGCCGCAGTGCAGGGAGCGCCGCAGATGCCGTCCTGGCAGTACTGGCCGGCTGCGCACTCGCCATCGGCGGCGCACAGGCGACGGCAGATGCTGGCGCGGCAGACGTTGCCGGTGCCGCACTGAGCGTCGGTGGTGCAGCCCTCCTGGCAGCGGCCGGACTGGCAGATCTTGCCGGAGCCGCACTCAGCCGAACTGGTGCAGGGGTTCACGCAGTGGGCGGCCTGGCAGATCTTGGGGGCCGGGCACTGGCTGTCGGCGGTGCAGCCGGGGATGCACAGGCTGGCGTCGCAGACCCTGCCGCTGGCGCACTGGGCGTCGTCGAAGCAGTTGGCGCGGCAGATGCCGTTGACGCAGGCGGAGTCGGGCTGGCAGTCGGCGGCGGTAGCGCAGGTCGGGGGTGGGATCACCACGCACACGTGGTCGGAGCACTGGTAGCCGCTCGGGCAGTTGGTCGACGAGGTGCAGATGCGGCCGCAGATGCCGTTGATGCAGTCCTCGCCCGAGTTGCAGTCGGACTTGGCCTGGCAGAGCACGGTGATCGGGGTGCAGGAGCCGTCGCGGCAGCGCTCACCCGCCAGGCACTCGGCGTCCAAGGTGCATCCCGCGGTGCAGTTGCCCGCCAGGCAGCGCTGGTCCTTGGCGCAGTCGTAGTCCGACTGGCAGCGCACCGGGACGCAGAGGTTGTCGCGGCAGAACTCGCTGGGAGCGCACTCCGAGGTCTGGATGCAGTAGCTCGGCTTGGTGCCGCCGGTGCAGATGCCGTTGGAGGCGCAGTACAGGCCGCTGGGGCAGTCGGAGTGGTCGAAGCAGTAGGTGTAGTCGGGGGGCGTGTAGCAGTCGCCGTCGCAACATCCGTAGTAGTCGTCGTAACAGTCGTGATTGTCGGGGATGCAGATACATCCCGGGAGCACCACGAAGCCCATCAGAAGAAACGACGCAATCGCCAAGTGCCTCATGACTGCCTCCCGGTTCGAGTTTCCGTTTCGCGCGGGCTGAACAGCAACGCTCGTGCCACCTTAGGGCCCTACCTCGTCGAGGCGCGAAACGGCGGGAATCACAATCGGATTCGCCGCCTGCCGGAAGCCGCTGTGGCGCGGATGCCGGGTTGTACGCGACAAGGCTGTCAGAATTTCCGGCAAGGTGCCCACCGCTTGACGCGAGGACTGAACGGAGTGGAAAACCTGGCGCGGATACTCGGACATTTCTTGGGACCGAACGCTCCCGCGGGCCATCCCGCGGGAGTCCTGCTTCGTCGACCCGCGACCAGGTCGGGCTGCGCAAGCGAGGTGTGACTTGAAGGCGTCGCGGGTCATCGGCGTGTTGGTTGCCGCGGCTCGCAGAAGCGATCGACGAGGCACGGCGCGAAGCCACTCCCGGCCCGGCCGGAGGGTAGAAGGTTGGAGGCCACGAGGAGGGATGGCCTCCGCCGGAATCAGTCCCACGCCCGAGAGCCGGGCGCGCGAGTGCGGCGCGCAGAAGGAGGGAGCCTCACTTCAGGGCTCCGCGCCAGGGGACTGCTGAGCACTCTGGAGGAGGGTCGGGGCGGTGAAGCTTGCCCCAAAAAACATCCGCTCGCTCCCCGGGGCCGGCCGAGGAGCGAGCGGTGGGAACCCGCCAATCGGGTGCCCAACCATCGATCACCTCGCCCAGGCATCCGGCCGCTCGGGGCAAGGTGGGTGGCGCGGGGAAAACCGTTCGAGCTTCCCTGGCGTCAGCGTTCGAGGCGGACAATGAGCAACCTGTATGCCATGGCGTTTTGGGCCTCCTCGGCATGGCCGACTGGCCGGAAAGAACTGGCTTTCGTGGAGGGGTGTGATCGAGCGCACACGAGGGGACACTGTGGATTTGCGACAGGCATGTCAGGGGCCCGGTAGAAGACCGTCACTCCCCGCCTAGCCTGCCGTTGTCGCGCCCTCTGGACCGGCCGCCCTCAGTGTCTGGTCTTGGACTGTTTCTTCGAGTCGGCCGCCCTGGAATCCGACTTCCTGGAATCGGCCTTCCTGGGCTCGGCCGCCTTCTTGGCCGCGGGTTTGCGCGGGTCCTTCTTCGCGTCCGGCCTCTTGGGCTCCGCCTTCTTGTCGGTGATCGGCTCCTTGCGCTGCGGCCTGTCCATTGCCGAGGAGAGCAGCGGTCCCGGGCTGGATAGGGGCTCAGGCGGCGGCGTGACCAGCGCCTCGAAGGTGAGCTGCTGGAAGCCACAAACGGCGTCCAGGCAGGCCATGGCTGGCTTGGGGTAGTCGCCGAGCGCAGCTTTCCAGTCGAGGCCTAGCCGCAACGGCTCGCCGATCGCCTGACGCTTGTCGCCCACGAAGGCGCGCATCTCGCCCTCTCGGTCCACCTCCAGCTCCAGCCGCGCCTGGGGCCCGGGCATCGCGGGGCCCATCATCACGCCTTGGCGCTGGCCCAGGCTCCATTCCAGGGCGATGCGGCCTTTCCCGTAGACGACGATGGCCGCGTAGCGCTCCCCCGTGCCCAACAGCGCCAGCGCGGCCCGCGGCTCCGGCGGCTCCCCCGCCACCCAGGTGCGCAGCGTGCCTGCCAGGCTCGGGGGCGCAGCTCGAGGCAGCTCGAGCACCGCCGACACCCGCGCCGTCTCTCCTTCCAGGCCTGCAACCTCCGGGGTCGCGCACCCGGCGCCGCGCACCTCGGGCCCCGGGAAGACGATGGTCTCGCCCACCAGCTCCGCGGACCGGCCCGAGAACGTCACCGGGATCTTCTCCTCGCCCTGGTGCAGCCTCAGCGTGCGGCGCTCGGGATTGACCGCCAGCTCCCCCGGCACCGAGGCCACTCCCAGCGGCTTGCGGTCGACCACCGCGCCACGAGCGCGCAGCAGCTGCTCCGGCTCCTTGCGGCCGGAGCGCAGGAAGGCAACGGCCAGCACCACCATCGCCGCCCCGAGAAGGGCCACCTCCGCTATTCGAATGGCGATGTTCCCTGCTCTCGAAAGCAGCCGCCGAGCCCTCCCCAAGGAGGTCTCCCTGAGCCGCGGGGCGGGGGTCCGGGTGTTGCCGGGCACCAGGGGCTCGAGGACCGCGATGAGCTCGGCCACCGAGGAGAACCGATCCTGGGGCGCAGCCTTCAGGCAGCGCTCGACGATGGAGTCCACTCGCCGGTCGATTCCGGGCTTGAGCACCGAAGGCGCGTCGAAGCGTCCGCGCGGGATCTCGCCCACCAGCAGCTCGTACATCATTACGCCGAGCGAGTAGAGGTCGGCGCGGCCGTCGACGCTCTTGGCGTTGATCTGCTGCTCTGGCGCCATGTAGGCGAGTGTGCCCATCGACACGTGGGTCTCGGTGAGCGCGAAGCGCTGCTCCCCCTTGCCCTTGACGAAGCCCGCCAGCCCGAAGTCGGTGACCTTGGGGATGAAGCCGGCCTGGGTGTCGAAGAGGATGTTCTCGGGCTTCAAGTCGCGGTGGATGACGCCGCTGCGGTGCGCGTAGTCGATGGCCCGGGCGATGTCGAGCACGATGCGCAGCGCGTCGGACCAGTGCAGGGCCTTGCCGCGCATCACCTCGCGCAGCGACGGGCCGCCGACGTACTCCATCACCAGGTAGTAGGTGTCGTTGCTGCTCTTTCCCTGGTCGACGATGGAGACGATGTTCGGGTGCGACAGCGAGGCTAGAGCCGCGGCCTCCTTCTCGAAGCGGGCGACGAACGACTCCTCACGGGCGAATTCGGCCGCCAGGAGCTTGATGGCCACCTTGCGCCCGAGCGAGAGCTGGACCGCCAGGTAGACCTCGCCCATCCCGCCCCGGCCGATGAGCGTCTCCAGCCGGTGGCCGGGAATCGCTTGCTCGTCCGGAAGCCGGCGCGAGATCGAGGTGGGGGCCAGTTGCTCCATGTGGGCGCCGAGTCTACCCGAGTGCAGTGGGCGGGTCTTCTCGCGGGTGACGCGGGCCTTTCTCCCGGCGAGCCTCGATGGGGC
Source organism: Deltaproteobacteria bacterium (assembly GCA_016218885.1). Taxonomy (GTDB): domain Bacteria; phylum Myxococcota; class Myxococcia; order Myxococcales; family UBA5297; genus JACRCT01. The sequence continues at coordinate 4,326 of JACRCT010000564.1, forward strand.
GAGTTGTCGCGCTCCCGTGCAGCTGCCCCGTATACTCCCCGGACCTTGTCCCCCAACACCCGCGAGAGCGCCGACGTGGTGGTGATCGGCAGTGGTGCCGGAGGAGCCCCCCTCGCGCTCACCCTTGCCGAGGCCGGCGCGCGCGTCGTGGTCCTGGAGAAGGGGCCCTACTACACGGTCCGCGATTTCTCGCACGACGAGATAGCCCTCACCCTGCGCGACTTCTGGACTCCCTATCCGAGCGACGATCCGCACACGGTGATGAAAGGCGACGATGCCCAGGCCCGGCGCACCCGCGAGGGCTGGACTGCGCAGTGCGTGGGGGGCGCCACCGTGCACATGAGCGGGTTCACCTACCGCCTGAAGGACTCGGACCTGCGTCTGGCCACCCTCACCGGCGGCATCGCCGAGGCCGACCTCGCCGACTGGCCCTTGAGCCTCGAGGAGCTGGCGCCCTTCTACGATCTCGTGGAGGCGAAGATCGGCGTCTCCGGGGTGGCCGGGGTCAACCCCTTCGAGGCGCCGCGCCGGCCCTATCCCTTGCCGCCGCTGCCGGAGCACGCCGCCGCCGGGCTGGTCGACGAGGCTGCCCGCTCGCTGGGGCTGCACCCGTTCCCGACCGCCCGCGCCGTCCTCTCCCGGCCCTACGGCGGCCGCCCGCCCTGCACCGAGTGCGGCTTCTGCGGAGACTACGGCTGCGAGAACGGGTCCAAGTCCAGCGTGCTCGCCACGCTCCTGCCTGCGGCGGAGGCCACGGGTCGCTGCGAGATCCGCCCCCAGTGCCAGGCCACTCGCATCGGGGTCGACGCCGAGGGCAAGGTCAGCGGCGTCGAGTACGTGGGGCGCGATGGCAAGCCGCGCTCCATCGCCGCGCGGGTGGTCTGCCTGGCCGCCTCCGCCATCGAGAGCGCCCGGCTGCTCCTGCTCTCCGAGACCTCGCGCTTTCCCCACGGGCTGGGTAACGGCAGCGGCCTGGTCGGAAAGAACCTCACCTTCTCCACCTACGGACGCGCGGTTTCGGTGTTCGACCGCCATGCCGTCGCCGAGCGCGCCGGCAAGGCGGGCATGGACCTGCCTTTCCTGCAGCGCTCGGTCCAGGACGACTACTGGATGAAGGATGCGGGAGCGGCCTGCCCCAAGGGCGGGACCTACGCGTTCATGGTGCGCCAGCCGAGCCCCATCAACGACGCCGTCTTCCTCATGAAGGAGCTCGACTGGAAGGTCTGGGGGCCGCCGCTCAAGGAGGCGCTGCGCAAGCGCTTCCAGGACGAGCTGGCCATCGATGTCGAGCTCTTCGGCGAGTTCCTGCCCTGGAAGGGCTGCTTCGTCGATCTCGATCCCAAGGTGAAGGACGGGCGCGGGTTGCCCGTGGCGCGGATACACGTCAAGCACCACCCGGCGAGCCACGCCACCAGCACCAGGATGGTCCAGCGGGCGAGCGAGATCCTCAAGGCGATGAGGCCCGCGCCCCAGAAGGTCGTCGCCTGGAGTTGGGGCTCGGCCAACTACCCGCTGCAGCATGGCACCTGCCGGTTCGGACGCGATCCCTCGACCTCGGTCCTGGACCCCGATTGCCAGTCCCACGAGGTGAAGAACCTCTAC
>JACRCT010000565.1 GCA_016218885.1 Deltaproteobacteria bacterium
CCAAAGCACCCCGGCCTGATGGGGGCAATGGGCGCCGGCTACCTGTGCGACTAGAAGACCCCGGCGCTCGCCGCTGCCAACCGGGCACAGGTCGCCGAAGGCTCGGCTTCCTCGACGGCGCATATCGCGCTCGCCGGCTGGTCGGTCGAGAAGGAGAGCGAGCGGCAGCGCGCCGCGCTTGAGGAGTACCAGGTCCTCCAGCAAGCCCCCGGCCCCCTGGCGCTGGGCCTCGACATCGGCTCGGTGAGCACCGACGCGGTCCTGGTCGATGAATCAAACCGTATCGCTGCGCACGTCTACACCTTCACCGCAGGCCGTCCGCTGCAGGCCGCGCGGCGGGCGCTGGAGTTCTTGGGCCGGCACTTCTCGGCCTCCCAGATCCGCGCGGTGGGGGCCACCGGCTCCGGCCGCCGTTTGGTGGGGCAGATCGTCGGCGCCGATGCGGTCATCGACGAGATCACCGCCCAGGCCCGCGGCGCCCATGCCTCCTTCCCGGACGCGGACACGGTCATCGAGATCGGCGGGCAGGACGCCAAGTTCATCCAGCTCGACGCGAACGGCTTCGTGCGTGACTTCGAGATGAACCGGGCCTGCTCGGCGGGCACCGGCTCCTTCCTCCAGGAGCAAGCGGCGCGCCTGGGCGTGGACCTCAAGCGCGACTTCGCGGCGTTGGCGGGCAGCGCCACCGAGTCCATCCCCCTGGCGAGCCGCTGCACCGTCTTCATGGAGTCCGACCTCGTCCACCACGTGCAGCAGGGAGCGCAGGTGGCGGGGCTCTTGCGCGGCATCGCCGACGCGGTGGTCGACAACTATATGGATCGCGTGGCCCGCGGACGCAGGGCGGGCATGCGGGTCGTGCTGCAAGGAGGGGTGGCCCACAACGCCGCGGTGGTGGAGTCCTTCCGCCGTCGCCTCTCGGGCAGCGAGGTCCGGGTCCACCCCACACCCGGGCTCTCCGGCGCCCTGGGGGTGGCGCTGATGGCCCGCGAGCAGGTCACCGTGGACAGCAGCCGCCCGAGCCAATTCCAAGGCTTTGCGGTGAACGCGGAGCTCAAGCCGCGGACCTTCGGCTGCAAGCTGTGCGAGAACCGCTGCGAGGTGAACATCTTCGAGGCGAGCGGCGGCCAGTTCTACTTCGGAGATCTGTGCGGGCGCTACGCCGAGGCCGCGCCGGGCACCGGCTCGGCCACCGCCGGCAAGGACTACACCGAGGAGCGGGAAATGATGCTGCGGGCGCTGGTGCGCTCGGCGGCAGGCGGCGAAGCCATCGGGCTGCCCGAGGCGCTCTCCTTCCGCGAGTATTTCCCCTTCTGGTTCGCCTTCTTCGGGGCCCTGGGCTTCAAGGTCGTCAGCTCCGGCCCGACCACCGCCCAGAAGCTCCACGCCGGGCTGCAGCGCCTGCCCGCCGAGACCTGCCTGCCGACCAAGCTGATGTTCGGGCACGTCGCCGAGCTGGTACAGGCCGGGCTCAAGCGCCTGTTCATCCCGGCGACCGATCGCATGGCGGGCGGAGCCTGCTGCCCCTACGTGCAGCACGCGGCGCCGATGGTCGGCGCGGTCTTTCCGGGAATCGAGATCCTCTCCACCCCGCTCTTGCCCGAGGCCACCCCGCGCGAGCGCGAGCACCTGGTGGAGGAGATCGCCAAGCAGCTGGGCAAGAAAGAGGGCGAGGTCGAGCAGGCCTGGGCGGAGGCGGCCGAGTCCTTCCGGCTGTTTCGCCGCACCACCCGCGTCGAGCCCGGCGCCGAGCGGCCCACCGCGGTGCTGTTGGGCAAGCCCTACAACACCAGCGATCGCTTCCTGAACCTGGCCCTGCCCGCCAAGCTGGCGCGCGTCGGCTTCGACGTGCTCTACGCTGACCAGCTGCTCGACGACGACGGAGGGGCGCTCCCCCCGGGATGTGACTCGGTCACCTGGGGCTTCAGCCGCCGCATGCTGCGCGCCACGGGGGCGCTGCGCGCGCGCGACAACCTCTTCGCGGTGGTGGTGAGCAACTTCGGCTGCGGGCCGGACTCGTTCACCCTGCCCCTGGTGGAGGCCGAGCTCGGCGACAAGCCCTCGCTCTTTTTGGAGATGGACGAGCACCGCGCAGACGCCGGGCTCGACACGCGGGTGGAGGCCTTCGCCCAGCGCGCCCTGCGCTGGCTCGCCATGCGTCGTGCAGCCCCCTCGGCGCAGCCGGTGATTCCGGCGCGCAAGAGCCCGGCCGAGGCCGACCGAGCTCGCGGCGAATACCTGCTGCCCCTCTTCTCCGACCACGCCCACGCCTTCGCCGGTGCGTTGCGCGCCGAGGGCGCGACCGCACGGGTGCTGCCGCCGCCATCGGCCCAGATCATCCAAGCCGCCGTCGAGCACAGCGGCGGCAAGCAGTGCCATCCCTTCCAGGCGCTCGCCGGCGACCTTCTGCACTTGGCGCGCAGGGGCGAGCTGCCGCGCAACGCGACCTACCTCTTCCCGGTCTCGGGCGGCACCTGCCCCATCACCCAGTACGTGCCCACCATCCGCCGCTACCTCGAGGGGCTGGGGCGCACCGACGTCTCGGTGATGGGCACCACCAGCGGCGACATCCTCGAGCGCTTCGGCCCGGGCTTCATCCTCAACCTCGGCCGCGGCGTGGCGGCCATCGAGTACCTGCTGCGCGGCCGCTTCGAGCTGCGCCCCTACGAGGTGGTGAAGGGCTCGGTGGACCGGGCCTATGCCGAGGCGGTGCAGAAGGTCGCGGAGGGCCAGGCCCAGGGCAAGCCGCACGAGGGCATGGCGGCGGCGGTGGCCCTGATGCGCAAGGTGGAGACACGCGAGCGGGGTACCCGCCCGGTGATCGGCGTGGCCGGCGACGTCTATACCCGCGTCAACCCGGTGGCCAACGGCGACCTCTTCCAGCTCCTGGAGGACCTGGGCTGCGAGGTGTGGCTGTCGCCGACCATCCTCGACATGGTGCTCTCCCGCAACGAGCCGACCCCGGGCCGGCTGCCGCGCTACCGCGAGCTGTGGGAGAACACCGCGGCCTGGGCCTCGAGCCTGGTCAAGAGCATGGAGCTCTGGCAGGTGCAGCGGCACTTCAAGGGCCTGCTGCGCAACCTCGAGGAGCCCGACCAGGAGCAGATCGAGAAGAGCGTGGACGGCCTGCTCGCCTCCAACGCCGACCTCCTGCTGGTGCTCAACGTCGCCCGCCACGTGGACTTCGCCCGCAAGAAGGCCGACGGCATCCTCAACGTCTTCTGCCTCAACTGCATGGTCGGCACCTCCACCGCCGCCGTGTACCCCGCGCTTAGAGAGAAGATCGGGGACACGCCCGCCATGTCACTGGTGTTCGACGGGCTGGGCACGACCCACACCCGCAACCGCCTCGAGGCCTTCGTGCACCGGGTCAATCGCGCTCGGGCCAAGAAGGCCGGAGGCAAGGCAGAGGTGCGCGGGGAGATCTGAGGCTGGGATTCGCACGCGTTCGTTGCCGGGTGTGCCACGACGAAATCCTGGTCGGCTTCTCCTGCCCCCAGCCGCGGCCTGCGCGCGGCGCCAGGCGGATGCACGACGCCGCGGCCCACCTGGTGGATCGCGTGCTCCCACTCGCCGTGAGCAGACCCCGGCCGATTCTGGCGAGCGCCTAAGCCCATAGGCGAACCCCTCCCGTGGAAACAGGCTAGTGGACGGCGACGGGTCCAACGGTCGCTGGTGGTGTCATCGTGATGCTTGGGAGGGTGGGGTTGCTCAGGTTCAGTCGAATGCGTCCTGCCCCGCCACCGCCACCGCCTCCTCCAAGGCCAGGGTAGGTCCGACCCCATGTGCCCCAACCAGATTCGCCCGGCTGGGAGGGACTCAAGCCCGCTGCCCCGGAGCCACCGCGCCCCTCGTCAGAGCTGAAGCCGCCGCTATCTCCTCCGGGCGCCGCCTGCGGCGAGGTCGAGCCGTCTGCGCCAGGCTCGCCGTCTTCATCTCCCGAGCCACCAATCGAATCGCGGTCGTATCCACCTCCGCCGCCTCCCCCTCCATTTGCGCTCAGGGCAGCTCCAGCAACGAAGGCAGCTTCGAGGGCCTCCACCAACAGACCGCCGCCGCTTCCTCCGCCGCTTCCTCCCTGCCCCCATAACCAGGAGCCGCCGCTACCGCCGCCGCCACTCACGTTCACGACAGAGCTTGGGCCCATGCGCAAGCTGCCGCAGGAGACGAGCTGCAGCGCGCCGCCGCCACCACCGGCTGGAGTGACCGAGGTTTCGTTGGACGCGGCGAGGCCAGGCGCGCCGGGCGTGAGGGGCACGAGCCGTTCATTGCCGGACGCCGGCCCCCCCGGACTGCCGTCGATGGTCGTGCTCTCATAGCGAACAGCTCCGCCCTTTCCACCAGCGGTTCCGTGGCCGCCGCCACCGCCTCCAAAGTCGTCGTTTGCTGGGGTGTTCGCCGCTGGAGCGCCGGGGCCGCTCTGGCCGCCATCTGCGCTGGCGTCGATGGTCCCGTCAATCGTCATCGTCCCCGTGGCGACGATTGCCAAGGCTCTCGTGCCGCGCACCATGATCGTTCCACCCGCTTGGACGGTGACGTCAGCGTACTTGAGCACGCAGATCTCGGGCCCACCATTCTGGACCTGGACCGAGGTGCACGGCCCACTCGTGTCCAGGGACGTCACCTGGCCCGCCGACACGTACAGGTCCGACATCCCAGCAGTCTCGCAGATGGATGGCGGCAGGTTCGAAGGTGTCAACAGATTGCACCGTTCGCTGGACACGTTGCAGCCGGCGGGGCAAGGCGTCGACGAACCGATGGTGCCCTTGGACAGGCACCGGACGAGCGAGTCGCCGTGGCACTCAGTCAGGCCCGGCGAGCATTCGTTGCACCTGGGCTGCCCGGTGAGCGAGCTGCAGCCGTAAGCACATGGAACGGTGGTCAGCGAGCCGTCGCTCTGACAAAGCTTCAAGGTAGCTCCATCGACGCAGGAGGCCTGGGCCGCCGTACAACCACACCTCCCCTGCACCCCGCCGCCCCCACAAGTCTGGGGAGAGGCGCAGCTTCCGCAGCTCGCGGTCCGCGCGCTGCCGCAGTTGTCGGTCCCCGAAAGGCTGCCGCATTCCTTGTTCTGTCGCGCGCAGAACGATGCATCCGACTCGCGCACACAGACGCAGACGCCACCCGAGCAGGTGCCGCTGGGACACGCCGAAGGGCTGCCCCACGACAAGCATCCGTTCGCATCGGCGGTGCAGGTCTGGAGCTGGCCATTGGCGCACTGAGTCGCTCCGGCAGACGAGCAGGAGTTGGAGCACGAGCCGCAAGAGGTCGTCGACCCGCAGAATCCGCTCGGACATCGCGAAGGATTGCCCCAGGCCAGGCATCCATTCGCGTCGCTCACGCACGCTCGTACCTGACCGCCGCTGCAGTCGGTGTCCCCTGCTCGCGGGCAGGTATTGCTGCAGCTACCGCATGCGGTCGCAGAGCCGCAGATCCCGCTCGGGCACGCCGTGAACGCGCCCCATCTCAGGCACCCATGCGCGTCCGCAACACAGGAGCGGATCTGGTTGGCCTGGCACTCGGTCGCCGTAACCACCGCGCACTCGTTCTCACAGCTCCCGCACGAGGCCGCCGACTCGCAGAACCCGCCTTCGCATGCCGTCGAGGTGCCCCACACCAGGCACCCGCGGGCATCCGCCACGCAGGTCCGCACCTGCCCGTTGGCGCAGGTGGTCGCGCCCGCCGTCGTGCAGTCGTTCTGACACGTCCCGCACGCCGTCCCACTGGCGCAGAAGCCACTCGCGCAGCTCGCGTACTCGCTCCACCCGAGGCAGCCCTGCCCGTCCAGCTGGCAGGTCCGCGTCTTCCCTTCCGCGCACTCCGTGGCGCCTGCCGCGCAGGCATTGCTGCAGTTCGCACAGACCGCGCCCTGGCAGGACCCGCTGCCGCAGGGCTGCGGCGTGCTCCACTTCAGGCATCCGTGGGCATCTTCCACGCAGCTCTTGATCTTCCCCTCGCTGCACTCCATCGCTCCCTTGCTCGTGCAGTCGTTCTGGCACGTCCCGCACTGGCTGGCCGACTCGCAGAACCCGCTCGGGCAGTCCTGCTCCACGCTCCAGCTCAGGCAGCCCTGCTCATCAGGCTCGCAGCTGCGGAACTTGCCATTGCTGCAGGACTTCGCTCCTTGGCTCGTACACGTCTGGTCGCACTCGCCGCCGGCATCGAGCCCGCCCTCACCCCCGTCCAGCACTTCGAGGATCGGGTCTTCGAACCCCAAGATCTGCGCGCACCCCGGCAGCGCCCAGAGCGCCGCGATCGAAAGGGCCATTGCGCTTCTCGTGGCCAGGGTCTTCATCGCTCTCTTCTCCGTCATCATGGAATCGCTCCGCCCAGCGCGAAGCCGATCGAGTGTCCGTCAACGTAGGGCGCGACCTGGAGCCTCGTCGCCTTCGGCGCCGCCGCCGGGGCTCCGCCGTCGTTCCACGACAGCCACAGCAGGACGCCGGAGGCGGCCAGCGCCGCGGCCCCCACCACCGTGGTCACCGTGGCCACGCCCGCCTCAGTCTGCGCCTTGCGGATGAGTTCCACTCCCTCGGCGCTGCAGATGTTCCCGTCGTGGCACTGCTCCCGGCCGCTGCCGTAGTGCGACTTCGCCGCCATCGCCAAGCCGATCGTCGCCGCCACCGACGCCACTCCCAGCCCGGCGCTCGAGTACGCCAGCACTCGCTTCGTGCTGGGACCTCTTCTCTGCACTACCTCGACCTCCGGTGAAGTGGAGGGCGTGACGCCCGGCGCTCCCTTCTCGGCGACCACCAGCTGCGGCGGTGGAGGTAGAGCCAGCTCCGGCTCCAGCTTGGGCACCTCGACCGTCATCAGGCTGGGGCCCGGCGCCACCGTCACCTTCTTCGTCCACGCCCGACATCCAGGCGCCCGAGCCTCAAGCTGGTACTCGCCGGGATCCAGCGGCGCGCTCACTCCCCATGAGGCGCGCACCATCCCCACCCCGTTGCGCTTGAGCTCCAGCCCCTTCTGCGATGCCGCCTCGGGTGCAACTTGCACCAGCACCTGCGAGAGCCGCTGCACCAGCACCGCCATCCGCTCTCGGGCCACCTTCTCCCGCGGCTCCTGCCCCTTCTCCTTCGCCCACTTCGCCGCTTCGGCGAAGCTCGCGTAGGCGCTCGCCGTTCGACCCTGCTTCTCGTAGCAGTCCGCCAGGTTGAGCAGCGTCCCCAGCGCCCGGTCCAGCTTCTGGCTCGCCTCGAGCTTCCCGCAGGCCTCCGCGTACCTCTTCGCGTCGAGCAGCCTCTTGCCCTCCTTGAACAGCTCATCCGCCTCGCGCCGCAGCGGATCCGGCACTTGCGCGAGCGCTACGGTGGTCGGCACCAGCACCGAGACCAACGTCAACAACGGCAGGGATTTGGGAAAGAAGGTCCAGCGGGCTCTGCGCTTCATCTAGGCTCCTCCGACTTCTGTGACGTAGCCCTTCCGGGCGCCTGCTAGGCGAGACAATGATCCTCGGCATCCACGGTCGCAGACAAGACGAGAGGTCTCATTCCCGGCCCTGAAATGCATCCGCAGGGCTCCGTTGGGTCTTCGCCGCCCGCGGCTGCTGACGACTCCTTTCCGCAGAGCGCGCCACCCCGGCGGCCGGACTCGATCTTTCTTCCGGTATCGGCGCTGGGGCTGCCAGCTTCATCGTCGGCTCCGGCGCAAGCGGGACGACCAACGCCCAGGCCTGGCCTTTCTCCGGGTGCGCGGGCGCCCGCGACGAGAACGCCAAGAACGCGAGGACCCCGAGGTAGATGGCCGCCGCCAGCCCCAGGATCCAGAGCGTCTCACCGCACCGGAGCCCGCTCCGCGGCAGCGACTGGCTCAGGCTGGGCTCGATGCAGACCTGTCTCATGCTCATGACGGCTCCTTCGCTTTCCAGGGGCGCTCTTCCTCCGACACCCCCTAGAGACCCGGACCCCGCCAAGTGGCGCATCCAATTTTCGCCTCCTGCTCAACCCCGCGGAATCGCGGTGGTTTACAGCCCACACCAGAGGCCGATCAGCCTCGGCGAGTTCTTTGAGCAAGTCGGTCCACCGAGAAGACCGAGGGGCGTCCGGGATGTCACAAGAGGCGGGAGGAAGTAGGTCCAATCCCGGCTGCCGACGGCCTTCACTTCCGATCGATCGGAAGTAAGGAACGACCTTCGCTGTCGTCTGCCTTCTTGGCTTCTCAAGTCGAAGGGACGCTCCACGACGTCGAGGCGGCCGCGGAAGAGATCGAGCGCCATGTCGGAGCCAGCGCTTTCAGAACCGAGTCACTCCGCCAGCTGCTCTGCCGGGCGCACGCAGGAGGGCCGGCTTCGCTTCGGTCAACCCAGTGGGTAGGTGCTTGCACGGAACTGAGGGCCTGTTCCGCCCAGACGAGCCAGAAGCAGCATTGCGCCACGGGCCGATAGGTCGGTCGGAGCCATGCAGCAATCGAGGCAAGGTGCTCGAGCCGGTTCAGCGCAGCCGAGCATCGTTCCGGGCGGACTCTTGCCGGTCACAGCTGCGCCAAACGCTATTGGTTAGCGCACTTCAGTGCGCTTCGTAGAGGTAGCCGCGGGTTTGAGCCGGTGATCGCGAGCATTTGGGCCGCCCCGAGATTGAACGGCGAGCCACGAGGCCACGACGCATGTCAGGGTGATCCTGGCGATGACTGTCGACAAGGATAGGGGGATGAGCTCCGCAGGTGAGATCAGTGGTCGCCGCGCCCGTGAAGATCGCGCGGCCGAGGCTCACCTCTTGGTGTTCAACCGCGACCCCGCCGTGTCGCCCGAGCAGAGGATCTTCCGCCGCGAGGAGTCCTTCGGCGGCCGGGCGATCACCGTCTGGGGAATGTGAGCCAGAGCCGAGCCCGCCTCGAGCACGCCCCTACCGGACGACCTTTCCACCGGTGGCGGCGATGAGCTCCCCGGTGATGTAGCTCGC
>JACRCT010000566.1 GCA_016218885.1 Deltaproteobacteria bacterium
AGTCATAGCTCCGTCCCGGCTCGACGTAGACGAGGTCGAAGGCCTCGTCGAGCAGGACGCCCGGCCGGTCCACCTCCGGGTTCAGGATGGCCAGCTTGCGCCGCAGGATCTCCGCGCTCTCCCGGGTGACGAACATCCGGATGCGCCGGCCGGTCTGCAGCAGCGCCGAGATCCCCACCGCGTGGTCCTCGTGGGCATGGGTGAGCACGAGCGCCTCGATCTGGTTCAGGCTGATGCCCGAGGCCTCCAGCACCTGGCGGATGTACGGCCCGCTGTCCACCAGCAGGAAGTGCCCCGCGACCTGCACCACCATGTTCGAGCACGGTCCCGCGATGTCGAAGCCGTTGGAGGCGCCCAGCGTGATCAGCTCCAGCTGCTGGGGCAGCACCGGCGTCGTGGCCTGAGTGATGGGGCGCGTATAGGGCGGCAGCTGCTCACCCTCGATCTCCAGGCGAAAGCGCTCCACCTTGTCCTCGGCGGTGGCGAAAGAGTAGGTGTTGTCGCCGTGGCTGACCACGGCCAACCCGCCGAAGCGGGCCTCGCCCTGGGCGTCGAAGAAGATCGGCTGCAGGAAGTCTTCGATTGCCGCAACCGAGCCGTCTTCGCGCTTGAGCGCCAGGAAAGTAGCCTCCTTGTCGAGGAAGGCGGCGATCTCGGGCTTCACGCCGGCCTCGCGCATCTCCGCAGGCGAGAGACCCAGCAGGGTCAGGCGCAGGTACTCGACCGCATCCTTCCAGTCGTCCTCGTGGCAGAAGACTGCGAGCTTCTTCTTCTTGGCGAACAGGCCCTGGACGAACAGGGCAACGTAGAGCGGAAACTCGAGCGCCCACTGCACGATGCCCCGGTGCGAGCGCACGTCTGGAAGGAGCCACGCGGTCACCTGCTTGCCTGAGGCGAAGCAGGCCTTGGACACCTCCTCCGGAAAGCCGATGAGGAGCTGCTCGTCGTCGGCATGCACCACCACTGCACCGGCCATCACGGGATCGACCTCGATCTTCATCGGGTCCCTGCCGGCCTGAGTCCGCGCTCCGCGTTCCATGGTGTCCTCCGAGTCGAGCGTGCACTTCTGCCAGCTCTCCCCAGCAGCACCCATACCAGGTCGCAACCTATCGTTTTCCGGTCATTTTTCGACGCCTGCGCCAGAACCGAGCGGCCTCGCTGAGCGATAGTGGATCGGGCTGGGCCGAACCGATCGGAGGGCTGCGCCTCTCTCACTGGGCGAAATGGACATGCGCCCACCTCCCCCGTCGACCCCGAAACCGAGCCGCCGCAGGAAGTGGCTGCGTCGCGTCGTCGAGCCGCTGCTGATCATCGGCCTCCTCCTCGGCGTGCGTGCCTGGCAGCAGCGCAACGCGGTTTCGGGTCCGGCGCCGCGGCTCCAGGGAACGGCCGTCACGGGAGAGCCGCTCTCGCTAGAGGCCCTGCGCGGCGGGCCGGTGCTGGTTCACTTCTGGGCGACCTGGTGCTCGGTCTGCGACACGGTGAAGGGGAGCATCGACGCCATCGCCCACGACTACGCAGTCATCAGCGTGGCCGAGGACTCCGGGCAGGCGGCCGAGCTGCATGCCTGGATGGAGCGCCAGGGAATCTCCTTCCCCACCATCGCCGACTCGGGCGGTCTCTCCCGCGCCTTCGGGGTGCAGGCCTTCCCCACCGACTTCGTGATAGGCCCCGACGGACGCATCCGCTTCGTCGAGGTGGGCTACTCCAGCGAGCTCGGTCTGCGAGCCCGCCTCGCGCTCGCCGCGCGCTGGTGATCGAAGCGGCGGAAAGCAACTTAAAACTTACAACTTACGACTCATGACTGGTTTCAGGGCTCGCCATGCTGGTGCTCGGCATCCTCGGCAAGCTGCTGCTCCGGCAGCTCGCCACCGCGCTCCAGCTCGGGCTCGGGCTCGGGCTCGAAGGCCTGGCTGATCTGCTCGCCCAACGCATCCAGATCGTCCACGGCAAAGCGACGCTTGACCTCCGGGAAGAGCTCGATCTCCTCGTCCCCGACGTGCCGCACGAGCGCGCCGTGAAGCGCCTCCCACGCGCGCGTGAACTCCTCGCTGCCTTGAGGGCCCACCCCCTCGAGCCTCTCCAGCTTCGCGCGGACCTCGGCATGCTCCTCCAAGAAGGACGCGGCCTCCACCAGGATCAATTTGGGCGCTATCGCCGGATAGAAGAAGCGCTCCTCCGCCTCGAGATGTCGACGCAGCGCGCGGGCGAAGGCGCGCAGCGCAGCGAGCCGTGCGTCGTCGCCCCGCTCTCCGGACTGCTGGAGATCCACGAGCAGACCCTCGACACGATCGTGTTGCGCCATGAGCACGCGCAGGGCGTTCATGGCGCAAACCTGGAGGCGAGAGCCTCCCCCCGCAAGAGCGATCGCTCGCGGAGGCCTTCAGCAACACGCCGCTCCAGGGACCGGGCCACCGGCCCGAAGGCTCACTGCAGTCGACCAAGCCCCCGCGCCGCTTCCAGGGCGCCCGACTGGCCAGGTCCCTCCTTCACCCAGGCCCGGCGAGGAATGCGCTCCCCGGCGTCACTGTCGGCGCGGCTATAATCCCGCGGTGCCTTCCGGGACCACCTACGAGCTGCTCGACCTCATCGGCAGCGGCGGCATGGCCGAGCTCTACCGGGCTCGAATCGTCGGAGAGCCGGGCTTCTACAAGATCGTCGCGATCAAGCGGGTCCTGCCCCAGCTCGCCAATGATCAGCAGTTCGTCCAGATGCTGATCGACGAGGCGCGCACCGCCTCGCACCTGTCGCACCCCAACATCGCCGAGATCCACGAGCTGCGCCGCGACTCCGACGGCGGCTTCTTCATCGCCTTGGAGTTCGTGCCCGGGCCGAGCCTGGCCGCGCTCCTGGGGAAGCTGGCCGAGGCCCGTCGCAAGCTGCCACCGCCGTGCGCCATCGACGTGGCCATTCGCCTGCTCGGAGCGCTCGACTACTCGCATCGCATGACGGACCCCGCGGGGCGACCGCTGGGCGTCATCCACCGCGACGTCTCGCCCGACAACCTGCTCATCACCCGCGACGGCACGGTGAAGCTCACCGACTTCGGCGTGGCCAAGGCCGGAGGGCGCTCCACCAACACCCACCAGGGGACCATCAAGGGCAAGCTCGCCTACATGTCTCCCGAGCAGGTTCGAGGCCAGGAGGTCGACCGGCGCACCGACATCTTCTCTGCTGCCCTGGTGCTCTGGGAGTCCTTGGCCGGCCTGTGCCACTACGACTCCAGCCGCGGAGACCTCGAGCTGATGCGGGCGGTCGTCGAGGGCAAGGCACGTCCCCTCTCTGCGGTCGGTTTCGAGGCGGGGCCCGAGATCGAGGCTGCCTTGAAGCGGGCCCTCTGCTTCGACCCCAAGGACCGCTACCCGCGTGCTGCAGACTTCGCGCGCGACCTCGCCACCTATCACCGTCGCACCTGGCCGGACTACACGCCCGAACAGCTGGGGGACATCGTCGGAGAGCTCTTCCAGGAGCAGTTCGAGGGCCTGGCCGACCGGCTGCGGCGATACGAGTCCGGCGAGCTCCAGCCGGCAGGAATCTTGGAGCCGCTCCCCACGGAGGCGGAGTTCTCGGCTCACTCGACTTCCGATCCCTCCTCCCTCGCTGGCCACTCCCCCACCGAAGAGGAGTTGGCCCGCACGGTCATCCACAAGGTGGGCACCTCGTCCTCACCCGTCGTCAGGCCGCCGGCCATGGCCAAACCGCCGCCGCCGGTTGCCGACCTCGCCGCCGAAGGTCGGGACGACGGGGAGGTGCCGACATGGCGGGCCCTCCCTGCAAATCTGACGTCCAAGGAGAAGCCCTCGCCTGCCGTGAGCACGAGCCCCAGATCGGCAGCGAAGGCCGAGCTGAAGGGTGCCGATCTTCCGTTCGGCTCCCCCCGCGCGTCGAAGAGCGCGGAGGTCGGGTCTGCAGAAGACGAGTCCCCGTCCGAGCCGACGCGGGTCATGTCGGTGGACGAGGCGGAACGCGCCCAGAAGCTCGAGCCTCCTGCAGCGATGCTTCGCGGCGTGCCACGGGCGGAAGCCAGCCCCTCGAGGCGAAAGTCGGGACGGGACGACCCCGAGCGGGAGGACGGGGCGACCCAGGTCGTCTCGCAGGAGCAGCTCGACGCCGAGGCGGCCCTCAGGCAAGGCGATTCTCAGCGCAGGGCCAAGGGCAGGCAGCCGACGCTCAATATGCGCCGATCGAGGCATCCTGGGGCCGGCCCGGAGCCTTCGACCAAGCCGAGGTCGGCGTCCTCCTTCGTCTCGACGGTCGCGGAGCGCTTGCCGGCCCCCCTCACGCAACGCTGGGTGCTGGTCACGGCGGGCCTGGTCCTGCTGGCGTTGGCGGTCATCCTGGTAGCCGCCACCCTGGGCGGCGGCCAGGAGGCGGAACCGGACCGACCCTCCACCGTCCTCGAGGATTCGCGGCCGAGCATGCCGTAGCGCATCGGCGTGCCCGGCGACGGGAGGCGATTGCGCGACACCTCTTGAGTGGCCCGCTGCAGCGAGCGGCCCTACTTCCGCTCGATCTGGCCCTCGAGCTCCTCGCCCGATCCGAGGAGCTACCCCTTCATCTTCTCGAACTGGTCCAGCGCTCTGAGGATGATGTCGTTCATGTCGTAGTAGCGGTACTCGGCGAGCCGCCCGATGACGATCAGGTTCGCGAACCGCTGCGCCGCCTCCAGGTAGCGTCGGTGGGCGGCGTCGTTCTCGGCCTTGGGGATCGGGTAGTACGGCTCGTGCCCCCTCCGGCGCTCGTAGGCGAGTGGGTACTCCTCACAGTACGTGGTCACCCCGCGCACCGGCTGGCCGGTCAGGTGCTTGAACTCGGTGATGCGCGTGTACTCGTGGTCATTGGGGTAGTTGACCACCGCCACCGGCTGGAAGAAGTCCTGGTCGACGGTCTTCACCTCGAAGCGCAGCGAGCGCCAAGCGAGCTCGCCGTAGCGGGAGCCGAAGAGCTCGTCGAGCGCGCCGCTGTAGATGACCGTCCCCTCGAACGGCTGGCCCTCGAACAGGATCTTGCCGCTGGCCTCATCGAGCGACAGGACGCTGGTCGCGTCCACGCCCAGGCGGAGCTCGATGTTGGGGTGCGCGAGCATGCGCTCGAAGAGCCGGGTGTAGCCGGCCTTGGGCATGCCCTGGCTCTGCTGCTGGAAGTAGCGGTCATCGTGGGAGAGGCGGACCGGGACGCGCTTGGTGATGGTGGCGAAGTCCAGGTTTTCCGGGCGGTCGCCCCACTGCTTCACGGTGTAGTTCAGATAGATCTTCTGGAAGATGAACTCGCCCAGCTCGCGGATCTGGGCGTCCTCGTGGTGGCGCAGGTCGTACACCGGGACCTTGGCGTCGTAGGCGTAGCGCGCGAGCAGCTTCTTCTCGAGCCGCTCCGCCTTCTGCTTGGGAAGCAGCTTCTCGAGCGAGACCAGGTTGAAGGGCACCGGGACGAGCTGGCCGTCGACGCTGGCCAGCACCTTGTGCTCGTAGGCGCGCCATTCGGTGAACTGCGACAGGTACTCGAGGACGCGCGGCGAGTCGGTGCGGAAGATGTGGGGGCCGTAGACGTGCACCAGGATGCCGGTGTGGTCCGGGCGGTCATACATGTTGCCGCCGAGGTGCTTGCGGCGCTCCAGAAGGACCACCCGCTTGCCCTGCTGGCTGGCCAGCCGCTCGGCGAGAATGGCCCCGGCGAACCCGGCGCCCACCACCACTGCGTCCCAACGCTGCGTCATCGTCTGTCGCCCTCGTCCCCCTGGAGGCTCTCGCGAACTAGACCCCAGGAGCACCTGGGCATCAAGGCCGACGGTGTCCACTATCAGTTCCCGGGAGCATTCTGGCGCAGGCAAGGCCTCGGCGGGCAGACCAGGCCACGAGGCCTCCGGCCCTCCGTCGAAAGCCCTTTGCCCCGCGAGCGTGACGAGCCGGGTGACCGTCCCCGCCCGTCCAGACACGCGCGACTAGCTTTCGCGAAAGGGGGAATACCCATGGCAGACCACGAAGAGAAGACCGTCAACGGCGTGAACGTCACCGATCTCGGCCAGGCGATTCACGACTTCCGCCACGACCCGGCCCTGGGACGCTTCCAGTTCCGCGCCACCAACCAGTGGATCAAGGGCGGCCACAACCGGACCACCATTGCTGACTTCTATGGCGCTGGCGCGGAGCACAGCTCCGATCAACGGCCCTTCCAGCTGGAGGCGGACGAGCCAGCGGTCCTGCTGGGCAAGGACTACGCCCCGAACCCTGTGGAGCACCTGATCAACGCGCTGGCGGGATGCATGACCAGCGCGATGGTCTACCACGCCGCGGCTCGGGGCATCCGCCTCGAATCGGTCGAGTCCGAGCTCAAAGGGGAGATCGACGTCCGCGGCTTCCTCGGCATCGCTCCCGAGGTGCGCAAGGGCTACCAGCGGATCGACGTCACCTTCCGTGTCCAAGGCGACGGCACCCCAGAGCAGCTGGCCGAGCTGTGCCGCTTCTCCCCAGTCCTCGACGTGGTCTCCAACGGGACCGTGGTGAACATCGACGTCCAGAAGGTCGCTGTCCAGACCTCGAGGGCCGAGGAGGTTGCCGGAGACACGGCCCAACCCTGATTGTTCCAACTTGTCCTAGACCTTCGCCCTCGGCTCGGACAGGCTCCAGAGCCTGTCCGAGTTTCGGTCACCTTCGAGAAACTTTCCCACGAAGGTCCCCGACCATGATGCAATGGTCTGCGCACCGTCGACGAGGGCTCTGAGATGACTACCTACACCGTTCGACCCGGCGACACGCTCTGGGCCATCGCGAACCGGAACTCCAGCACGGTCTCGGACCTGGCCTCGCGCAATGACATCCGCAACCCTGCTCTCCTCAGCGTCGGCCAGAAGATCGTCCTGCCGGGTTCCGGCAGCGGCGAGGCGTCGAGCACCCCTGCCCTCGCGGTCCCCTCACAGGACCTGCGCCGCGGGATGACCGGGCCGGCAGTGAAGCAGCTGCAGTCGGCGTTGACCCAGCTCGGCTACTTGACGAGCGCACAGATGGCGACCGGCCCAGGGACCTTCGGCCCCCAGACCGAGAGCGCCCTCAAGCGCTTCCAGTCCAGCCACGGCCTCTCCGCCACGGGCGCCTACGACTCGGTGACCCGAGCGGCGTTGGCGCAGGCCTCGGGCCACGCCCCGGCGACCCCCGCTCCGGCGACCACCTCCACGTCGACTCCCGCTCCGGCCGCCACCACGTCGACTCCCGCTCCGGCCTCGTCGCAGTCCAGCTTCCAGGAATCGTTCCCGATTCCGTCGCGCGATCTGCAGCGCGGCATGAGCGGCACGGCGGTGCAACAACTGCAGAGCGCGCTGGTCAAGGTCGGCTGCATGACGAGCGCGCAGATGGCAACCGGCCCCGGTACCTTTGGCCCCTTGACCGAGACCTCGCTCAAGCGTTTCCAGTCCGACCATGGCGTGCCTGCAACCGGGCACTACGGCCCGATGACCCGCACGGCGCTTGCCCGCGCGGGCGGACAGGTTGCCCAGCCCACGACCCCGTCGGTCTCGCCCTCGGGACTGAGCGGGCCGGAGGCTCTCGCCATCGCCGCCAAGTATCTCGGCCGCCACGCCGACGAGCTCAAGCGCGACAACAGCGACGCGGTGGGCAAGGCGATGCAGGACTGGGTGCCCGGCAACGTGAACTGCGCGAACTTCATCTCGGGCGTGCTGGTGGCCGCCGGGCAGATTAAGAACGACCAGCGCAGCGCCTCGGTCTACGGCGTCATCGACAACCTCAGGAACGATCCCTTCTGGAACCCGGTGTCGCTCCCCACTGCTCAGCCCGGCGACGTCATTGCCTTCGAGACCACTGGCGGGCAGCACATCGAGATGGTCGCCCGCCGAGACGAGAGCGGCCTGACGATGATCGGCTCCAACAACATCCTCAGAGATGGCACCCAGGCCGTGAGCTACGATCTCTACGAAGGCAACGAGCTCATCGCGCTGATGCGCTACGGCCCGTGAGTCGTCCACACTCGGGTTCCCGCTGATTCGCGGCCTGGCGCCCCAAGCCCGGCGAGCGGTCCGTGACGTCCATGCCCGTGCCTGCTCCTCGTAGCAGAGCTTTGGCGTGGAGACGATTCATCGCTCTGCATCACATCGCATGAGCGCAAACCCGTCCGAGATCACGGCGAGCCCTTCGCGGCTCGGGTTGGGCTCAGCAGCTCACGCGCGAGCCTGCCAGGAGCCCAACGGCTCGATGCGAGAACATGCCACGGCCCCCTGCCTCAGCTGGGCCCGAGCTCACCGCTCTGGTCACGCTCGTTGACTCGAGGTGCCTTGGGTCCACCGGCCAAGGCCCCCCTGCTCCCGTTCGGGTGCTCTCGAAAGGCTGCCTGGAAACCAGAGGAGCGAGGGCGGCTCTGCGCGTGAGCCTGGCCGCTGCGGGGTCTCTACCTTGAGCAAGAGCGGCGCAAGTCGAAAAGGCGGCGCCGTCGCCGAGGGAACGGCCGGGCGATCTTCGCAGCCAGACCGGGGTACGTGCGCCAAAGCGGCGAAGACAATGCTGCCGCCCGACACACGAGGCTAGGAGGAGCCATGAATCCCAAGGACGGCCAGGCATTCCAAGTCCTCGACACCTTGCCCGAGCCTCACCCC
Organism: Deltaproteobacteria bacterium; assembly: GCA_016218885.1. Taxonomy (GTDB): domain Bacteria; phylum Myxococcota; class Myxococcia; order Myxococcales; family UBA5297; genus JACRCT01. Next base: position 8,597 of record JACRCT010000566.1, read on the forward strand.
GACTGGTACGCGAGCGATCCTGCCTTCCAGGCAGTGGTGCGGCGGCTCCTCACGCCCGGGGCCCGCGACTGGATCGCCCCGCAGCTCTCGAAGATGGGCGCCGCCGCGTCGCTGCGTGTCGACCCTCTGTCGCGCATCGCCGATCGCCACAGCCCCACCCATCGGCCCTATGACGCCTATGGCCGGCGCGTGGACGAGATCGTCCATCACCCCGCCTATCGGGAGATGGAGGCCATCGCCTACGGCTCGGGGATGGTGGGGCTCAAGTACGACCCGGAGGTCCGCCACCGCTTCCCGGCCTCGGGGCACGTCCTGGGCTTTTCGCTGGGCTACCTCTTCGCCCAGGCGGAGAGCGGGCTCTACTGTCCGGTCTGCATGACCGACGGTGCGGCGCGGGTGGTGGAGCGCTATGGCACGCCGGAGCAGCGCGCGCGGGTGATCCCCCGGCTGGCGGCACATGAGCCCGACCACCTCTGGCGCGGAGCCATGTTCCTGACCGAGAAGCAGGGCGGCTCCGACGTCGGCGCGGCGGCGACTCGGGCCGAGCGGGCAGAGGGCGAAGGGTGGCGGCTGTGGGGCGAGAAGTGGTTCTGCTCCAATGTAGACGCCGAAGCCATCCTCACGCTGGCCCGCCCCGACGGCGCCCCGGCCGGGACGAAGGGCCTGGCGCTCTTCCTGGTGGAGCGGCCCCACGGCGCTCCACCTCCCCCGGGCATGCGCATCGAGCGCATCAAGGACAAGCTGGGCGTGCGCTCCATGGCCACCGGCGAGGTCGCGTTCGAAGGCGTGGCCGCGCAGCTGATGGGACCGGCCGACCGCGGCTTCAAGGCAATGACGGTGATGATCAACCTCTCGCGGCTCTACAACGCGGTGGACTCGGTGGCGGTGGCCCGCCGCGCTGCACTCGAGGCGACGCGCTACCTGCGGCGACGGCGCAGCTTCGGCAAGCGCGCAGCGGAGCACCCGCTGGTCCGCGAAGCGCTGGCGGACCTGCATGCGGAGCAGATCGCCGCGACGCACTGTGTCTTCCAGACGGCGGAGCACCTGGACCGCGCCGATGCCGGCTCACAGCTCGACGAGCGGAGGGTACGCCTGCTCACGCCGATGGTGAAGGCCTCGACGGCGCGGCTGGCAGTCACGGCCTCCTCCGAGGCGATCGAGCTGCTGGGCGGCAACGGCTTCATCGAGGACTTCGTCACCCCGCGCCTGCTGCGCGACGCCCAGGTGCTCCCGGTGTGGGAGGGGACGACCAACATCCTGCTGCTCGACATGCTCCGCGCCTGCGAGAAGGAGCGAGCGCACACGCTGGTGCTCGAGGACGTGCGCGCGCGCTGTGCGCCGGGGGCGCCGGGGTTGGAGCGAGAGGCGGAGCTGGTGAGCGGGCTGGCCGGTGCCCTGAGCGACGAGCTCGAGAGCTTCTTCAAGGCTCCCACGCGCCCGGCGGCCCACCTGCGCCGCTGGGCTGACCGCCTGATGCTCGCGTGCTCTGTCGCCACGCTCGTGGAGGGAGCACGGAGCGGGGGAGCGGCGGCTGAGCTGCTTGCCGCCTCGGCGCGCCGGCTGGTGCGCCGCCATCTCGAGCCCCACCGCGACCCCTTGGAGGCGGACACGGCCGTCCTGGTCGATGCCGCGGTGCTCGAGGGGTAGTCCCTTCGTCGGCAAATCTTGCGCAGAATGGCAGAGACTTCAGGCTCCAGGCTTTCAGACCACAGGCAAGGCCCTGGGGCCTTGGCGGACCCCTGGAGTCCGGAGCCGCTTGTCCTGGAGCCTGGGGTCTAAAGCCTGCAGCCTCCTCCTGCACCCTCAATGGTTCCGGCTCGGCCGGGTTAGGCAAGAGGCCCTCCCGCCCCGGTGGCTCGCCCGGCCGGCAGTCGGAATCCTCGGTGTTCGAATCGGGGCCATCTGGTACGAAGCCGCGCGGGCAGCGTGGGATGCACTTTTGGTATGCTTTTGCTTGGCCGACTTGACGACGTGGAGGGCGGCGAGGCGGGATGAAACTGCCAGCGGGGCTCACTTCGGCAACGTTGCCGAAGTGGAACTTCGCAGGGC
>JACRCT010000575.1 GCA_016218885.1 Deltaproteobacteria bacterium
CAAGTCCATGTCCGCCGGCGAGCTCAGCGGCGAGAAGGCCTACCTGACGCGCAAGCTGCGCATCAAGGCGAGCTTCGGCGACATGCTCAAGCTCCAGGCTCTCAACAAGAAGTAGCCGCGGGCGCTCCCGGGCTGACGTTGAAGGCCAAGCTCGAGGGATCGAAAGTGAAGTCGGCGTAGGCCAGCTCGCCCTCGGGCGGGTGCCAGACCGCCTGGCCGCTCGTGGGCAGCTGGCGATCGCCGACAGCCTGCCAGCCGGCGACGGGCGTCGTCCAGCGGCACCGGGTGACCTTCGTCGGGTCCTGGGGGTCCGAGTAGAAGCGGTCGGTGGTCTCGAAGTTCACCGGCGCTCCGCGCTCATCGACGAACACCCGCGCCTGGACGGTGCGGCCGTGGTCGGTGATCGCGACGTCGAAGGACCTGGCATCGACCTTGGCCCAGCGAACCTCGGGCACGAGCTGCATCGCCGGGGCGATCATGATGCCGTCGTTGAGGTAGGTGACCAGCTCGCCGATGTCATAGGGCTCGCCCTTCCCATCGCCGACGGTGAAGAGGTCGAGGACGCGGATGAGCATGCGCCCTCTCCCGTCGGCGTAGGTGTCCCGCCCGAGGACGGGGATGAAGCCGAAGAAACGGATCTGCAGGTAGAAGATGCGCGCGAGGGCGAGCCGAGTGTTGTACTGCCAGGCCTCGCACCGCATCCATGGCTCGCGCTGTGAACGGCGGAAGCGCCCCCTGAATCCAAGCCGGAACGACCAGTCGCGCGGCCGACCGACGACATTCATGAACCGGAGGTAGCTCCGCGCGGCGTCAGGCAACGGATCGAGGTCGGCCTCGGTGACCGGCGCCAGGTTGACCTCGGGACCCGGGCTCACCGGCAAGCCAAGCGCAGCCAGCTCGCGCATGAATTTCTTGTGCATGATCAACCCTTCCTTCGCGCCAGGTCTGCGGCGACCCGCAGCCACCGCCGGACCGAACGGTCGCACGTCTACCAGAGCCTCGACGTCTTGAGAACTCGCCATCGAGAAATGCGCCTCCTCGAGACCTGCCTGGAGACGCGCGCCCCGGTCGTCATCGACAATACCAACCCGACACGGCAGGACCGACGCCGCTACATCGAGCCCGCGAAGGCTGCCGACTATTCGGTCCATTCGTACTTCTTCCAGTCGCGCGTTGCTGAGTGCATCGCCCGAAACGAGACGAGGCCTGAGCAACAGCGCGTGCCCAAGACGGCGCTTCTTCACACATGCAAGATTCTTGAGCGGCCCGCGCGGGAGGAGGGCTTTAATCAGATGTGGTTCGTCCGACCAGCACTGGGCGACGGTTTCCTGGTAGAGGAGCGGCACGATGAAGTTCGATGATCTTGACTCCAAGATGCGGGTCTTCGAGACGGCTCACGACCATTGCGTCCTCCCGGAGCTGTACATCGTGGCCCGGCTGGACGGCCGCGGCTTCACCAAGCTCACAAAGGAGGTCCACAAGTTCGAGGCGCCGTTCGACCCGCGCTTTCGCGATCTCATGGTGCGCACCGTCGAGCACCTCATGGGCTGCGGCCTCCAGGCTGTTTATGGCTACACCCAGAGCGACGAGATTTCGCTCCTCCTCGGGCGCGAAAACGCGTCGTTTGGGCGCAAGGAGCGCAAGCTGAATTCCATCCTCGCGGGTGAGGCCAGCGCGGCATTCTCCCTTGCGCTCGGCGCGCCCGGCTGCTTCGACTCACGCATCAGCCAGCTCCCCAACCGGGAGTTGGTCCGCGACTACTTCCGCTGGAGGCACGAGGACGCCCATCGCAACGCCCTCAATGCTCACTGCTATTGGCTTCAGCGCAAGCAAGGCGTCGACTCCGCCCTGGCCACCAACAGGCTCAAGGGCATGAGCGTCGCTGAGAAGAACGAATTCCTCTTCCAGAACGGGATCAACTTCAACGATCTCCCTGGCTGGCAGAAGCGCGGCGTGGGCGTTCATTGGAGAACGTTCCTCAAGGAAGCGACCAACCCCAAGACGGGCGAAGCGGTGACGACAGAGAGGCGCAAGCTTCACGTCGAGCTGGAGCTGCCATTGAGAGACGAATACGACACCTTCGTACTCAGCTTGATCGACGGGAAATGACGATGCACATCCCCGAGAAGCTTCACGCGTGCACGGTGCTGCGGACGCACCTAACTAGCACGTCAACGGCCTCCCCGACCTCGCATTGCTGACGACCGCGAAGCCGGTGGACGCCAGGCGCCTTCGTGCCGCCTCCGAGCAGACCTCCGCGTTGGGTCCTTTCTGCGCCGGCAACGTGGATGTTGCCCTGGATGTGCGGGCAGACATCCAGGGATATGCCAGGGAAGAAGTCGACCATCAGAGGATGAGGGCTGCGGTCGGTGACCGCAGCCCTCGAACCATCACCGTCCCTTGAAGACCGCAATCGGCTCGAGCCGCAGGATGGGCCGAATGAGGTCCGCCTCCGACTCGAGTACCGCGCGGATGTCGCGGTACACCGCAGGCGCCTCCTCAACCAGCGCGTCAGCCCGCCGTGGATCGAAGACAACGCGGCGCATCGCCCGCTCGAGCTCCCCTCGCCTGATCGTTTCCCGAGCCTCTCGCCGCGTCATGGTTCGCCCCGCGCCATGGGATGCCGAGCCGAAGGAGGTCGGCTCGCCCAGGCCCTCCACGAGATAGGAGGCGGTCCCCATCGAGCCTGGAATGACCGCGTGAACGCCTACCGGAGCGGCGATCGCGCCCTTGCGGTGGACCCACAGCCTCTTCCCGTCGTGCTCCTCCGCCGCGACGAAGTTGTGGACGACGTCGAGCCGGCCTGCCGAGGCCAGGGTGTCTCCAACCAGGTCCTGGATGGCCTCGACGGTCTGCTCGAGCAGCCGGTCCCGGTTGCCCTTCGCGAAGGCGAGAGCCCATTGCAGGTCAGAGAGGAAGGCCTGGCCGGGCTCGGAGTCGAGGGGCAGACCGGCCAGCGGCTTGGTCCCGAGGCTCTCGGCTGCTCTGCAATGGTGCGCGCCGATCGCGCCGCCGAGCCCGCGGGACCCGGAATGCACCAGGACCCAGAGGTCGCCGCCAGCATCGCGGTCGAGCTCGATGAAGTGGTTGCCTCCGCCGAGGGTCCCGAGATGGCGCCGGGCAAGACGCTCCCTTGCGTGCTCGAGGACTCCGGTCGAGAGCGGCGCTTGGCGGAGCGCGTCGGGGACGGCAGCGCCACCGCCACGGTGGCCCTCGTCTCCGGACGGGAAGCGCTTCGTCAGGGCGGCCAGAAGGTCCTCGAGCTGGGTACGAGAAAGGCTTGCCGCTGGGTAGTCCAGCCGGACAGCCGCAATACCACACCCGAGGTCGCCTCCCAGCGCCGCCGGGACGAGAACATCGCGCGTGGCGAAGACCGTCCCCACGGCGACGCCCTCCGCGACGTGAGCGTCAGGCATGGCCACAACTCGCTCGGTAGCCCACGGCCTCGACGCCACGAGCTGCAGCAGCCGGAGCGCGCCGGCCGGAAGATCCGGCGCCCAGGATCGAATTGGGACTCCTCCCTCCGGTCCGTTGGGGACGATTACTCCAGGCATGGCTCACCTCCTTCCTGGGCCGCGTCCTCTGCGGCGAGCCCGACGAATTGGAAGCCGAGCGTCGGCACCTTCCGAAGCTCGAGGTTGGACGCGAGGCGAGCGCGCAGGAAGCCAGAAGCCCGCTCCAGCGCCCGCGACGATGTGCGCCGCATGGCGGACTCGTCCGTCAGCTGCGGCGCGTCCACGACATAGGGAACGCGAGCATGTCCCCCATCGGGCGACAGCTCGAGCGTGAGCGGACGCACGCCCTCGAGCTCGGGATCTACTGCGTCACGTAGAAGCGTCCGTAGCTCCTCAAGGAGCAGCCGTTCGCCTCGGACTCTTCTGAAGTTGGACTGCGAAGACAACGCCTCCGCGCGCGCACCCCGCGCGCGGGTACCAAGGTTCCGTCTGGACATGAGATCAGGTCCCTACACGGCCGAACGCCCACAAGGGCGAGGCCCGAGCGATTCAGTACTTGCTCGACGAAGCGTGTTGGGGGGCCGTCTCAACAGAAGAGGCGGAGTCTCAGCTGCGCTTCGCGGAGCATCCCGGTCGGTTCTGGAATTGCGCAAGCATGGGACACCTCCGCAGCACAGACTCCGGGGAACCTAGCCGCGCGTTTGGATTCGCGCCATCGGTCAACGTGCGGATGTCCCATTTCGGAAGGACGGAGCGTCCTTGCCCAGCTTGCGCGCGGGCAACCAGACGAAGCAGGCCGCCTGAGCCGGGCGGGCCGTGATGCTCCCGATCCGCGAGCCCTCAGGATCGGCCGCGACGCAGCAGGCCCACGAGCGCCACGCCGAGCACACGCCAGACCGAGGTCCCAGCGGAGCTCCAGGGTTCGTGCAGGGCCTGCCACGGGACTTGGGAATCCGGGCACCCCGAGCGGAGCGCCCGCGGCTTCATCCCGGGCGCGGAGTCGAGGGGCCCCCGCCAGAGGTCAACACCTTGCCGTTGGCCAGCAGGGTCGCCGAGTGCGCGTATCGCACGGCCGAATGACCTACTACACGGGGATGTCCTCAGCCTCTCTGATCTTGCAGTCCTTGCGGTAAGCCTCGATGAGCGCCTTGATTTCGTGGGCGTGCTCGGTCTCGCGGATCAGATCCGCGTAGAGAATCCGCTGCGCGACCGCCTCGAGACGGAAAGCCCAATAGAACGACATCAGCGGGTTGATCCAGAGCGTGCTCGCTCGCGTCCGCGCCAGTCGGTGGTGGTTGCCGTAATGACCGTCGATCGCCGAGAGGACCGATGCGCACACGATGCTCTCGCGTCCTGGCGTTCGCGCCTGCACGAACTCGGTCGCCTCGGCGAAGAGCTTCGCCTCAGGCATGTCACGGGTAATGGAGAACGCGCCAAGGAACGCGTCGGACCGCGCGAGGTCCGCGACGTTCTCGAGGAAGTGCGCATGGCAGACCCCATGGAACGCGTCCACCCCGAATCCCAGGCAGACGAGGTACCGCCGCTCGATCTCCCCCAGCGCGTCTGCGGCGAGGATGCTGGTGATGTCCTCGACCGGCGTGCCGAGCCCCGCTTCGTCACCGCGCATGAGGCTGTCTGTGCCGCCGTCAACGAGGATCACCGCGTCGGGAGCCACCCGCTCGGCCAAGAGCTTCCAGGCACGGATCGCCGGACGCATCCCGACGCGGTCGAAGCAGAAGATCGACCTCTCCCGGCCCCGCAACGAAAACCAGTCCGCCAAGTGCCGCTCCGGGAAGTAGTCCCGCTGGCCTTGCGACCGGGCCGTTACCTCGTACAGTCCGGAACCGAGGTGCGCCGCGTCAGTGCCGCCAAGGTAGGTGAACGACTGACTCGCGAACGCGACCTCTTTGCCGGCGGACTCGAGGGCGAAAGCCAGCGGGAGACCGCTGAACAGGTCGAAGCCGCCACCGGCGCCTGCGATGAGCACCTTGTGGGCGCCCACCAGCTCCACGAGCAATGGTTGGTCGAGCATTCATTTCTCCTCGGCGCCCAGCTCCGCGACTGTGCCAGCCCGGAGGAAGCGCCGCCAACAGGACCTTGCCCACAAGGCCGTTCTCCCACTTTTTGGAACCGCAGCGCCAGGGATGGCGTCGGCTATCATGCCGCGATGGAGCAGCCCTCTTCACCATCGGCTTCGTCGAGCCTCGCTTTCCGGCGTGTTGCGTTCCCGCGCGAGCGGCGGCTGGTCCTCGACACCCTGCGCCTCGGCCACAACAAGCCGATGATGCACGGGTTGCTCGAGCTCGACGTCACTCTCGCGCGCCGGATGCTCCGGGAGCACCGGGACCGCACCGGGGAGTCTCTGTCTTTCACTGCGTTCGTGCTCGCGTGCCTCGGCAGAGCGGTCGCCGCGCACCCGGAGGTCCACGCGATCCGTGATTGGTTCGGCAGGATGGTCCTCTTCAAGGATGTGGATGCGACGACGATCGTCGAGGTGAAGGTCGACGGGCGACCCTTCGCACTGGCCCACGTCGTGCGAGGGATCAACCGGCGAAGCGCGGGCGACATCCACGACGAGATCCGGTCGGTCCAGACCTCTGGCATGCGCTCCCTCCCGTCAGTCATTCGGGTCGGCTCCCGGCTCTTCCTGATGCTGCCGGGCTTCCTGCGCAGGCTGGTCTACCGCGCGCTGCTCAGGTTTCCACAGCTGGCCAAGCGGCACACGGGAACGATGCTGGTGACCGCGGTGGGCATGTTCAGCAGCGGCCCCGGCTGGGGCTTCAGCGCACCAGGCATCCACAACCTCTCGATCGTCGTCGGAGGAATCGCCCCGCGGCCTCCTACGGTCGCGGGCGAGTCGGAGCCCCGCGAAGTCCTCTTTCTGACGGTGAGCGCGAACCACGACATGGTGGACGGGGCTCCCCTTGCGCGCTTCGCGCGCGACTTCACGAGACGCCTCGAGAGCGCTGAAGGGCTTGCCGATTCGATAGCGCAACGGGTGAGTGTCACTACCTGAAGGTCGAGCACTTCTGCTTGTCCGGACCCATCCGCGGGCTAGGTCGAAGCCGGCCTCTCGTTCCCCATCGCCTCGTCTTGAGGCTCGCTGGCCTCCTCGCGCGCGAACCGTGCGTAGAGGGCGAGCACGACCAGCATTTTGAGGGCGGTCGAGGAGAGCAGCCCGCCGAGGATGACCACGCCCATGGGCGCCTGGATCTCGTTGCCCGGCTGCTGGTGGCACCCGACGAGGCCCAGGCGCGAGCACTTGATGCAGGCGTGCTTGAGCGGACGTGCGCCGCATCGCGGGCTACCGGACACGCTGCGGCAGGCACGCAACGGTCACGAGCCAACCTTTGGGCGCAGCCTGCGCCGATCGGGAGCGCTGACGGTCGGTGGAGCCACCGCGGCGGATTTGAGTATCTGCACCGCAAGTGTGGTCCGATCACGCCCCTCCGCTTTCGCCACGTACAAGGCGGCGTCTGCCGCCCGCAGGAGTGCGTCCGGCGACAAGCCATGCTCCGGCAGCCCGGCGACGCCAATGGAGACCGTTACCCCGGCCAGCCTCTTTCCCTGGAAGTCCACCACGATCTTTCGCACTCCCTCGCGGATCTGCTCCGCGCGCGTCAGCGCCTGTCCCAATGTTGCGTCGGGCAGAAGCACGGCGAACTCCTCGCCCCCGTACCGGCAGGCGATGTCCTCAGCGCGGATGTCGCTCCGGAGCTGCACGGCAAACGCGCGCAGCAGCGAGTCGCCGGCTGCATGGCCGTGCGCGTCGGTGAATTCCTTGAAGTGGTCCAGGTCGAGCATGAGGACGCCGACCGGGCTCTTCCTACGCGCGGCGCGGAGCAGCTCCCGATGAAAGGCCTCCTCCAAGAATCGTCGATTATGCAGCCCAGTGAGCGGGTCGTGGATGGCTTGGACCCGGAGCATCTGCTTGAGATGAAGGTTCGTGAGCGCGAGACCCACCTGCTCGGCGAAGGCCGCCGCAAGCTTCACGCGGAAGACGGCGCCTGCAGGGTCCTTTGCTGCCCCATCCTCTGGATGCCAGCGGAAGGTCACGAGCCCAAGCGATTCACCCTGCGCAGTCAAGGGCATGCAGGCGTGCCCCGCGGCCGCGCTGCTCGACAGGTGAGGGCAGAGGGCGCCGGTATCGTGGCCGCTCGCGACGTGAACTCGCCCGCTTCGCAGTGCCCAGCATTCCTCTGGGGCAAAGACCGACAGAGTGGACGGCTCTCCCCAACTCGCCACAACCTCCACGCTGTTCCTGGCTGGCTCCATTGTGCAGAGCGCGCCCGCATCATGAGGAAATAGTTGTCGTGCGAAGTCGCCAATCGAAGCATAGGCGTCGGCCGAGTTCACCGCAGCCTGCAAGAGGCCACTCATCTGGCCGAGGAGCGCGATCACCCGGTTCCGCTCTTCCGACTCGACGACCTTGGTCTGAAGGAGCGCATTCGCGCGCTGGAGCGCTTCGGCGTTCTGACGGTACTGCGTCAGGTCTCGCGCAATGGCCGTCACGAAGCCCTGCCCATGCATCTGCGACTCGGTGCACGCCAAGTAGATCGGGAAGGGAGCGCCACCTCGTCGCTCGGCCAGAACCTCCCGCGTGCCCTTCCCGACCGGACTCGCCCTCGTTGCTGGATGCCCGCCCCTGGCTCGCTCCGGTTCCTCGCCCACCGGCTCCGAGGCGAACAGCCGATTGACGCTCTGCCCGATGATCTCCGCCGACGGCCAGCCGAACATCCGCTCGGCGGCAGGGTTGAACGATGCCACCGCACCGTGCGAGTCCACGGTCATGATCGCGTCGATGGAGTTGGCGACCACGATGCCGATCAGGGCCTCGCGATCGCGCTGCCTCTGCTCCGTGGCTCGGCGGGTGGCGTGCTGCTGCACGAATCCGGCACACATGGCCAGAAGCCCCCCGGCGACTCGCAGCAGCGGGTTCGCCGACCAGCCGACGAGGGTCAGGCCCGTCGCGAGGCCCACCACGGCCAGTGCAATCCACCACCATCGAGTGTCGCGTGCGCTCACGACCACCATCCGGGCAGCATGGGGCCCATCTGCTAGTTTGGCTTCATCGCGCCTCCCCCCGGCGCGCCGAACCCGCAGTCGAGGAGGTCGTCTTCCTTGAGCGCCCGGCCTTTCCAGAACGCTCTGACGCCGGCTGCAAAGCCTTGCCGGTCTCGTGGAGAGCCGAGGCGGCGGTGCAGACAGCATGCCGCCAGGAACCTGCCGACGCTCGTTTCCATGGTCGCCGATTCTCTAGGAGTGGCGTTTCACCGCGTGTGCCGGCTGGAGGCAGAGCACCGGCTGCGGAGCAGCTACCCTCTGCGCCTGGCGCATCAGGTGCCGCACCACCCGCGTTGCCAGCCGTGACACTTCCCGCGGATTCGTGCTGAACCTACCAGCCTCGTCGAAGACCGCCGCAATCAGATCTCCCAGCCGTGTGGTCTTGCGCGTGGACCTCTTCATGAGTGCTCCCCTTTCGCCCCCGCAGGGCGCCTTTGCGACCGAAGACCGTTGAACGCCTAGGCCCGGCCAGACTGCGCGGCCACCTCTCCGTTTTCCAGGTTGCGGTGGCCGCGATTCCTGCCCGCCACCGATCTCGTTCAAAGGCGGTGGCGCCGCTCGTTCACATTCGGGGGAGGCGCGCGACGCTCTGCCGCCTCCCCGTGGCATCTCTCGATTACATGTCCATGCCGCCCTGCATTCGCCCATGGGCTCCCCGCTCCGCCTTCGGGCGCTCGGCGATCAGGGCTTCGGTGGTAAGCATCAGCGCGGCGACGGAGGCGGCGTTGACCAATGCGGTGCGCGAGACCTTCGTCGGGTCAATGATGCCCGCCTCGACGAGGTCTTCGAACACGCCGGTCGCGGCGTTGAAGCCGAATGCATTCGTCCCCGACTCCTTCACCCTATTCACGATGATGCTGCCTTCGAAACCGCCATTCTGAGCGATTTGCCGCATCGGCTCCTCGAGTGCCCGGCGAATGATGGCGACGCCGGCCTTCTCGCCGTCGGGGACCTGGAGCTTGTCGAGCGCACCGAGGCAGCGAATATAGGCAACGCCACCGCCGGGAACGACGCCTTCCTCGACCGCCGCGCGGGTCGAGTGCAGGGCGTCTTCGACGCGCGCTTTCTTCTCCGTCATTTCGGTCTCGGTGGCCGCGCCGATATGGATGACCGCCACGCCCCCGACCAGCTTGGCCAGGCGCTCCTGCAGCTTCTCGCGGTCGTAGTCGCTGGTGGTCTCCTCGACTTGCGCGCGGATCTGATTCACGCGGGCCTGGACGGCCTCCTTCTTGCCGCCTCCGTCGATGAGGGTGGTGTCGTCCTTGTCGATGGTGATGCGCTTGACGCGACCGAGATCTGCGAGGGTCACTGCTTCGAGCTTCACCCCGAGCTCCTCGGCGATGAGCTTGCCGCCCGTGAGGGTGGCGATGTCCTCCATCATGGCCTTGCGGCGATCGCC
>JACRCT010000576.1 GCA_016218885.1 Deltaproteobacteria bacterium
CTCTCCCGCGAGCAAAGTACTCGCTTCCTCCAGTGATTCAACGTTGCGCCCTGTGATGACAACTTTTGCTCCCTCACGCAAGAATGCGCGAGCAATGGCTAGACCAATACCCCTACTCGACCCAGCAATGAAAGCCACCTTGTCCTGCAGCCCCAAGTCCTCCAGCAGCCGCTCTCCACGGCGCCGCGCATCGCGGGTGGTCAGCCCGTACATCTCACCCACGAAGCCGAGCTGCTCGAGGCAGGTGAGCTTCTCCCACAGCACCAGCTCCTGCGGGCAGAACCCGACGCGGGCGCGGTCGTCGCCGCTGGCGCCCAGAGGCCTGCCGCGCAGCCGCACCGTCCCCGCGTCGGGCGCGATCAACCCGCAGATCATACGGATGGCGGTGGTCTTGCCGGCGCCGTTGGGGCCGAGCAGCCCGAACACCTCTCCGACGCGCACCTCGAAGCTCAGGCCGCGCACTGCCTCCAGAACCCCGAAGCGCTTTCGCAGACCCTCAACGGCCAGCACGAGCTCGTCCATGGTGACGCCTCCGCGGTGTGACTTCGCGCGCCAGGGCGCGCACGGCCAGAGCGATCACCGCTTCCCGGACCCGCGGGGGAAGGTGGGCCTCGTCGAAGAGAAGGAAGTACTCGTTCAGGTGGGGAAGCAGCTCGGCGTCTCCGAGCGCGAGGGTGAGGGCGTGCAGCATGCGCACCGCGGCCTCGAGGTCGAGCCCCTCGCGCAGCTCACCCCGCGCCCGTGCTCCCTCGAGCATCGCGCGCACCAGCGAGCGCAACGCCAGAGAGACCGGCCGCACCAACCGGTCTCTGAAATCCGGATCGCCGTGGTAGGCCACCCGGGCGAAGAAGCGCAGCAGCCCAGCATGCTCCCGGCTCCACTCCACGCCGCCTGCGAGATAGGCCGAGAGCGCCTCGCGCAGGGGCAGCGCCGCCAGCGCTTCCTGGTAGTTCTCGAGGGAGCCGATCAGGAAGCTCGCCGAGACCTCTGCGGCGAAGTCGAGCATCCCCTCGCGCCGCGGAAAGTACTGGTAGAGCGATCCCACCGCTACCCCCGCACGCGCCGCGACCCTCTTCACCCCCAACGCGTCCGGGCCGCTCTCGGCAGCGTCCTCGAGCAGCGCGGTGATCACCGCCCATTGCCGCTCCGCGTCGAGCCGCCGGAAGGTCCGGGTCACCCGTCCCTCGCGCTCCAGCCGGTGGATCTGCGCCTGGAAGCGCTCCAGTTCCTCGGTGCTCATATGAACCATGGTTCATATTTAATGGCCTGATGGTTCATACGGTCAAGGGCTGCGTTCGGCCTTCTCCGGCCGGAGCGGCAGAACGAGGGATCCCGGCGGAGGGTGCTTGCACGGAACTGGGTGCATCGAAGACTGCCGGCGACTGAAGTCGCGCCTGAGGTTGCGAAGTCCGCCTGCGCGGACTGTTCGGTCGTCAGCGGCGCTCATGCCCGCTTCTTCCCTGCGATTTCGAGCCTGCGAAGGCAGGGTTGGCAACCTCAGGCGCGGCTTCAGCCGCCAGCATCTCGCCCCAAGCCCACCGCCCCCAGTTCCGTGCACGTACCCCCCGCGTTGCGCCGGTTGCGCCTGCACGGTCCTCGTGTAGCCTCTGCCTTCTTTCGAAGCTTCCACTTCAGAACGGGGAATCACCGTGGGCTCCAACTGTCGCTGGCTCGTGCCGCTTGCTCTCGCCTCCGTCTCGCTCGCGCCACCCGGCGCCCTCGCCGGATCGCTCGTCGTGCGTTGGGACCATCAGCAGCCCCAGCTCTTTTCGGAGCTGGCGCACTGCGACAAGCTCGCCAAGGCGCTGATCGACAATCCGCCGGCGGTGCTGGACAGGGAGAAGGACCGCTTCGTTCTCCACTACTCGGGGATAGGGATCGAGGAGCGGTGGCTCATCGATCCGATCACCTGCCGAGCGGTCGGGATCCGCCTCTCCTTCGAGTCCGTCTACCTCTCGCTGCCCGGAGAGCCCCCGCCGGACGAGAGCGAGCAGGCCGAGCTGCTGCGCCAGGCAAAGCTGGCACCGCCTCCTTCGGAACAGGCCCCTCGCGTGGTGGAGGCCGCCGAGCTCCGGTGGGAAGAGGATGACGGCGACTGGCAAGAGCTGGCGGAGCGCCAACGTCAGTCGATGGAGGTCGTCCAGGACGCTTCCGGGAGCAGCGCGAGGTGCACGTTCAAGGGACCCGCTTCGCTGTGGACACCCCAGATCGTCGTGCACGGTCCCCAGAAGCCCATCTGGTCACCGATCCCCCCGTTGCCACCGGACTTCTGGCTGCCCGGGCCCCCGGAGCCGTCGCGGGACCAGCACTTGATCAAGCCCTTCTTCCTCGCACCGAACTTCAGCTGTCCCTGTCTGTAGCTCTTCCGTGGCAGCCGTCTCCGGGAGGTGGTCAACCTGAACATCGACGGCAAGCACCTCTGGCTGCGCCAGAGCGAAGACGGCAGCTCTCGAGCCATCGGCCAGCACCAGGCCACCACCAACAGCGCCGCGTGGTGGATGGTGGGAGGCTCCGTTGACCAGCCGCTCGGCGTCTTCCACGGGTTCCTCTGGGTCCTGGACTACTCCGAAGCCAAGGTGGTGGC
>JACRCT010000577.1 GCA_016218885.1 Deltaproteobacteria bacterium
CGCAAGACCCACGAGGCGCAGGCGATCGCCAAGGGCGACCTGACGGTGGAGGTGTCGGCGGCATCGGACCGCGACGAGCTGGGCAACGCCTTCCAGCAGATGGTGGAGGAGCTGCAGGGGCTGGTGAGGCAGATCCACGAGGCGTTCGGGCAGGTGGCGAACGGGGCCTCGGAGATCAGCGACGCGAGCCAGTCGCTGTCCCAGGGGGCGACCGAGCAGGCCTCGTCGCTGGAGGAGATCTCCAGCTCGATGACGGTGATCGGGTCGCAGTCCAAGACCAGCGCGGAGAACGCGGGTCAGGCGAACCGGCTGGTGGCCACGGCGCGCGAGGCGGCGGAGCGCGGCGACCGGGAGATGAAGGCGATGGTCGCGGCGATGCATGAGATCAGCGTCTCGAGCCAGCAGATCGGGAAGATCATCAAGGCCATCGACGACATCGCCTTCCAGACCAACCTCCTGGCGTTGAACGCGGCGGTGGAGGCGGCGCGCGCAGGCAAGCACGGCAAGGGGTTCGCGGTGGTAGCCGAGGAGGTGCGCAACTTGGCGGGCAGGAGCGCCGAGGCGGCGCGGGAGACGGCGGAGCTGATCGAGGGGTCGACCAAGAAGGTGGAGAACGGGTTGGCGGTGGCGAAGGTGACCTCGGAGGCGTTCGGGCAGATCGTGGAGAACGTGGTGAAGACGGCGGACCTGGTGGGGGAGATCGCCGCGGCGAGCAGCGAGCAGGCGCAGGGGATAGCGCAGGCCTCGCAGGGGCTGAGCCAGATCGACCAGGTGACGCAGCGCACCACGGCGAGCGCCGAGGAGACGGCGTCGGCCTCGGAGGAGCTGGCCTCCAACGCCTCCCAGGTGCGGCAGCTGCTGCGGCGCTTCAAGGTGCGCGGGATGGACGACGGCCCGGAGCTGAGCGCGCCTGCGCGCAAGCGCGCCGCGGCCCCTCCGCCGATGGAGCGCAAGCTGGTGCGGCACAACGGCCATGCCGCGAACGGCCATGGCAACGGCGCCTGGGGCTCGCCGCCGGCGGACAAGGTGGCCAAGCCCGAGGACGTGATCGCCCTCGATGACAAGGACTTCGGCAGGTACTGACGACGAGGGGTTGAGGAGAAGCATGCGCAATCTGCGATTGACGACACAGCTAGTGATTCTCTGCGGCGGATTGGCAATCGCGCTGATGGCCTTGTCGCTCTACACCCAAGGCGAGCTCCGCGATGCCCTTGGCGAGGCGGGGAGGCTTGCCTCCTTGCGGGAGATCTTCCTCGAGAGGCAGATCGACCACCTGAAATGGAAGGGCAAGCTCGGCAGCTTCCTGGGAGACAGCTCGGTGGTGGAGCTCAACCTGGAGAAGGACCCTCACAAGTGCGGGCTGGGAAAGTGGCTCTACGGGGAGGGCCGGCAGAATGCCGAGAAGGTGCTTCCGGAGCTGGCAGAGACCTTCAAGGCGCTCGAGACCCCGCATGCCCAGCTGCACGCCTCGGCGGAGGAGATCGAGAGGCGCCTGAAGGCCGGTGAGCGCAGCCGGGCCGCTCTCGAGCTGAGCGACAGCTCCGAGAAGAGGTTGGAGGAGGTCATGCGCCTTCTCACCGAGGCGCGGACCACCATCTCCGCGCGAACCAAGGTCGTCGAGGCCGCTTCCGCGGCTGCGTCGCGCCTGGGTGTCGTGCTGCTGATTCTGGGCGGCCTCGCCTCCCTTGGGGCCGCGTGGCTCCTCTCCCGCTGGTTCACGGCGCCGGTGAACGAGCTCCGGCGCTGCGCCCAGGAGGTCGCCCAGGGCTCCACCGACCTGGAGGTGACCTACCGCTCGGCCAACGAGTTCGGCGAGCTGGCCGACGCGTTCCGGGCGCTCGTGTCGATGTTCGAGACCAAGTCCAGAGAGGCGCAGGCGATCGCCAAGGGCGACCTGACGATAGAGGTGTCGGCGGCGTCGAGCCGCGACCAGCTGGGCACTGCCTTCCAGAAGATGGTGGAGGAGCTGCAGGGGCTGGTGAGGCAGATCCACCAGGGGTTCGCGCAGGTGGCGAGCGGCTCGCACGAGATCAGCGACGCCAGCCAGTCCCTGTCGCAGGGCGCGACCGAGCAGGCCTCCTCGCTGGAGGAGATCTCCAGCTCGATGACGGTGATCGGGGCGCAGGCCAAGACGAGCGCGGAGAACGCGGGGCAGGCCAACCGGCTGGTGGCCACGGCGCGGGAGGCGGCGGAGCGCGGCGACCGGGAGATGAAGGCGATGGTCGCGGCCATGAACGAGATCAGCGGGTCGAGCCAGCAGATCGGGAAGATCATCAAGGCCATCGACGACATCGCCTTCCAGACCAACCTCCTGGCGCTCAACGCGGCGGTGGAGGCGGCGCGCGCGGGCAAGCACGGCAAGGGGTTCGCGGTGGTGGCCGAGGAGGTGCGCAACCTGGCGGGGAGGAGCGCCAAGGCGGCGCGGGAGACGGCGGAGCTGATCGAGGGGTCGACCAAGAAGGTGGAGAACGGGCTGATGGTGGCGAGGTCGACCTCGGAGGCGTTCGGGCAGATCGTCGAGAACGTGGTGAAGACCGCGGACCTGGTGGGGGAGATCGCCGCGGCGAGCAGCGAGCAGGCGCAGGGGATAGCGCAAGCGTCGCAGGGCCTGAGCCAGATCGACCAGGTGACGCAGCGCACCACGGCGAGCGCGGAGGAGACGGCGTCGGCGTCGGAGGAGCTGGCCTCCAACGCTTCCCAGGCGAAACAGCTGCTGCGGCGGTTCAAGGTGCCCGGCCTGGAAGAGGGGCCGGATGACGCGGCCGCGCCGCGCAAACGCGCCAAGGCCCCCCCGCCGATGGAGCGCAAGCTGGTGCGCCACCAGGGCAACGGCGCGAGCAGAGGCAATGGTGCGTGGGGCTCGCCGCCGGCAGACCAGGTGGCCAAGCCCGAGGACGTCATCGCCCTCGATGACAAGGACTTCGGCAGGTACTGATGCGATGCCGGTGGGTGAAGAGAAGCGCGAGCTGTTGGTGGCGCCGGGGCACGTCGTGGTCCCCGGGTCGCCGGCGCGCCTGCACGCCGTGGTGGGGTCGGGAGTCGCGGTCACGCTGTTCTCTGCGCGTTTGAAGGTGGGTGGTATGTGCCATTTCTGCCGGCCCCGGCGCGAAAGGGGCGTCTCCACTGCCTGGTGCGCCGCGCCGGCCATCGTCGGCCTGACGCGGATCATGGAGGAGCAGGGTGCCGGGGTCGCCGAGCTGCGCGCCAGCGCGCACGGGGGCGCCGAGAACCCTGCCGCTCCGGGCTACGTGGCCGGCCTCGCCCAGGAGA
>JACRCT010000567.1 GCA_016218885.1 Deltaproteobacteria bacterium
CCCGGCGGGATGCGCACCACCGCCCGCAAGGACGGCGACGGCTGGGTCCTCGACGGCGCGAAGATGTGGATCACCAACGGCACCCAGGCCCACGTCGCCGTGGTCTGGGCCCGCACCGGCGAGGCGCCCGATTCGATCCGCGGCTTCCTGATCGAGCGCGGCACGCCCGGCTTCGAGGCCCACCCGATCGAGGGCAAGTTCTCGCTGCGCTGCTCCGACACCGCCGAGCTCTCGCTGCAGCAGGTGCGGGTCCCCGACTCCGCGCGGCTGCCCGGCGCAGCTGGGCTGAAGGCCCCGCTCTCCTGCTTGTCGCAGGCGCGCTACGGCATCGCCTGGGGCGCCACCGGCGCGGCCATCGCCTGCTTCGAGGCGGCGCGCGATTACGCCCTCTCGCGCGTCCAGTTCGGCAAGCCCATTGCCGCCTTCCAGCTCACGCAGCAGAAGCTCGCCGAGATGCTCACCGAGATCGTCAAGGCCCAGCTGATCAATCTGCGGCTGGGCCAGCTCAAGCAGGCCGGCAAGGCCAACCACGTGCGAGTCTCGTTCGCCAAGCGCAACAACGTCGCCACCGCCCTGGACATCGCCCGCTCCGCGCGCTCCATCCTGGGCGCCAACGGCATCGTCGACGAGTACCCGGTGATCCGGCACCTGCTCAACCTCGAGACCGTGTTCACCTACGAGGGCACGCACGAGGTGCACACCCTCGCCATCGGCCGCGCCATCACCGGCCTCGACGCCTTCGCCTAGAGCCTCTGGGGCCGGTTCGCCGACCGTCCCCGAGCGAAGCTCCCTCCTGAGGTCTCCGCCATGCCGCTGCCCACTCCCGCCACCGACGAGGCCATCGCGCTGCTGCAGGCCCTGGTGCGCATCGACACCAGCAACCCTCCGGGCCACGAGACCGCCGCCGCCGAGCTGCTGGCCAGCCACCTGCGCCAGGACGGCTACGAGCCGCAGCTGCTCGAGGCCGCCCCGGGGCGCACCAACCTCGTCGTCCGTCACAAGGGCGATGGCACCGGTGGCGGACCGCTGCTGCTCACCGGCCACCTCGACGTGGCGCCGGCCGATGCCACGGGCTGGAAGCATCCGCCGTTCTCCGCGGAGATCGCCGAGGGGTGGCTCTGGGGGCGCGGCACCTTGGACATGAAGAACCACCTCGCGGCCTGTGCGACGGTGATGCGCCAGATTGCCCGCGACGGCCTCAAGCTCAAGCGCGACGTCATCTTCGCCGCCGTCGCCGACGAGGAGGCAGGCTGCGCTCTGGGCTCGAAGTTCCTGGTGGACCAGCACCCGGACCTCATCCGCGCCGAGTACGCCCTGGGGGAGCTCGGAGCCTTCACCTTCCACATGGCGGGTCGCCGGCTCTATCCGATCCAGGTGGGACACAAGGGCCTCGCCTGGCTGACCCTGCGCGCCAAGGGCATGGCCGGCCACGGCTCGATCCCGCTCGAGGACAGCGCGCCGATGAGGCTCGCGCGCGCGGTGATGCGCCTGGGGAACATGCCGTTGCCGGTGCACGTCACCGAGCCCGCGCGGCGCATGCTCGAGGGGATGGGCCGGGCCCTGGGAGCAGGCTCCTCCCTGGCCCTCAAGCTGGCCTGCCGGCCGGCGCTCACCGACTTCGTGCTCCAGAACCTCATCCGCGACGAGAAGGGGCGCCGGCTCTTCGGCGCGGTCCTGCGCAACACCGCCTCGGTGACACAGCTGAAGGCCGGAGTAGCCCCCAACGTGTATCCCCTCGTGGCCGAGGCGACGGTCGATGGGCGCCTGCTCCCAGGCCAAGCGACCGCCGATCTGCTGCGCGAGGTCCGCGACGTGGTGGATGACGACGACGTGGTCTGCGAGGCCTTCCGCGAGCTGCCTGCGACGGAGTCCCCGACCGACACGCCGCTCTACCGGCTCCTGGAGGAGGCGGTGCGCGCCATGGATCCCGGCGGGGCTCCCTACCCGCAACTCGTGCCCGG
This sequence comes from Deltaproteobacteria bacterium, assembly GCA_016218885.1. GTDB lineage: Bacteria > Myxococcota > Myxococcia > Myxococcales > UBA5297 > JACRCT01. The sequence continues at coordinate 1,962 of JACRCT010000567.1, forward strand.
CTTCACCGACGCCGGGGAACTCGCGCGGCTGGGCATTCGCACCTACGGCTTCTCGCCCCTGGTCTTCCCCGAGGGCGAGGTGAGCCTGCCTGACCTCATCCATGGAGTGGACGAGCGAATCCCTCTCGATGGATTCCGCCGGGGCGTGCAGACCCTGTGGGACGTGGTGCTCGGCTTCTGCGGGTAGGCGACCGCGAAATACTCCTCGTGGGATGGGGCCTGGGTCGCCCGGTGTCCGATCCTCGACCGTGAGTTGGCTTGCGCCTGCCCGACCCGCGACCTGAACAACTTTCCGGTCGCTGACCGACAACAGATCCGGTCGCTGACCGACGACAGATCCGGTCCCTGACCGACGACAGATCCGGTCGCTGACGCTCGCGGCTCGGACACGAGTCGCCTGCACCCTCGTCTCCCCCGTGGAACCCGCGGCGCCCTCCCGGTGTCCCATGACTCAAGCGCCCACTGCGGGCGCGGGAGGCGTCGATGACGAGTCCCTTCCGGGTGCGCGTCTTCCAGGGCGACAAGATGCTCGAGGAACGGATCTTCAACGATCGGCTGGTGAAGCTCGGGCGCCACAAGACCGCCCAGGTGAAGCTCGACGACCGGGGGGCCGCGTTCGTCCACGCGGTGCTCACCACCGAGAACGAGGAGATCGCCCTCACTGACATGAGCGGGCCGCGCGGCACCTTCGTGAACGGCAAGCTGATCGGCAAGAAGCTCCTGGTCCCTGGAGACGAGATCCGCATCGCGGGACTGCGCATCCTCGTCGACCGACCGGGCGCAGAGCCGCCTCCAAGCCCTCCTGTGCTCGTCCTTGAACCAGCGCCGTCTCCAGTCCAGGGGCAGCCCGTCACCCCCCAAGACACTCCCGCTGCGGCCGGCGTCGCCCTTGGCGCCGATACGTCCGCCGCCGCTGCCCGAGAGATACTCCGAGAAACCCGCCCTGCCCCACAGCCCTTCGTGGAAAGCGCGCCTACCTCCGAGCCACGCTCGGTGCTCGACCTCGAACCCCACTTCCCCGACCGCCCCTTCGGCTCCTTCGTCCCACACGAGCCCCAGCCTCCGAAGCGGAAGCTCAATGTGGGAAGGCCAGCTGCTTTGCAGCTCAGCGCCTGGTGGGGAGACACCCGGCTCCAGGTGATTCAGCCCGACGAGCCCCAAGCGATCTGGATGGGGCCGACGCACCGCTGCGCGCTGCAGGCTCCGGGCGCGGAGCGCGTCCTCGTCGAGCCGCTCGACGGGGGCTTCGCGCTGCACGTGGACTCATTCTCGAAAGCCAAGCGGCGCCGCGGCGACCACCTGGAATCCCTCGGCGCTGGCGTACACGCATTGGAGCCAGGCGACTTCGCATGGCTGGAGACAGGTGGGCTGCGCGTCGAGGCCTCGTTCGTAGATCGACCGTCGCCAGCCAAGACGCCGTGGGCCAGCCGCCTCGACTACGGATTGCTCAACATCATCCTGGCGCTCACCTTCGTGGCGGCAGCCTTCGCGGTGGCGGTCGAGACCCGGGAGGAGACCGACCTGGTCGCCGACGATCTGGCCCCCCACGCTCGCCTCGCCATTCGCCTCACCCATCCCATCACCGCCAAGCCCAGGTTCCGCACCGACGCCCCGGAGCTATCGCTGGAGACCGCCGAGAGGGAGCCGACGCGACGGGCTCCCGGCGTCGAGGGCGAAGCGGGCGACCCCAAGAAGCCGCGAACGCACAAGAAGATGGGCGCGCTGGGCTCGGTGGTCATCGACACCCAGCAACTCGCTTCGAGCCGCGGCCTGCTGGCCAGCGTGCAAGGGCCCAACGTGTCGGGCGTCTTCGGCAAGGGCGGCATCGACAGCGGAGTCATCGCCTCCTTGGGCAACCTGCGAGGTCCCTCCTACGGCGCCGCCGGAGGAGAAGGCGGGTTGGGGATGGTGGGTCGGGGCCCCGGCGGCGGAGGAGACCCTCACACCATCGGCATCGGCCGAATCGATCTCGTGGCGCGAGGGGTTCGCGAGGGAAGAGATGGAATCCCCTCGCTCAAGAGAGACACCAAGTCGACCCCGACCCCCGAGTTCGACGACACTCCGCCCGAGACCGACGGCACCCTCGATCCCGAACACGTGCGGCGGATCATCCGCAGCCACGTCTCGCAGATCCGCTACTGCTATGAGCAGCGCCTGGTGTCGGTGCCGGACCTCGCCGGCAAGGTCCGCGTGCGCTTCACGGTGGACGCCCAAGGCGACGTTCCCGCCGCCTCGGCCACCGAAGGAACGACCATCAACGACCGCGGCCTGCTGCAGTGCATCCTCTCGCGGGTGCGTAGCTGGAAGTTCCCCAGCCCCAAGGGCGGCGGCAGCGCGATCGTGACCTATCCCTTCTGGCTCAGGCCGTCGGGCGAGTAGCTGCGCTTGGTCGGCGTCTCTCCTCGGAGGCTTGACCCCGACGTGGAGCGCGCCGCGGCGGTGGCGGCCGAGACCTCGCTGCAGATCGTTCGGGCCGCCGAGACGACGAGCCTCATCGAGAAGACCAAGACCCTCGCCTCACCGGAGGAGCGCGCCCAGCTCGAGCGCCTGGCGGCCAAGGTTGCGCCGAAGGCCACCAAGCAGTAGGCGCCGCCTGCTTCGGAGAGAGCAACGGGCTCCTCAAGAGGGCGGTCTCAGGCTCGCCAGGATAGCCGGTAGGTTCCAGGCGAGATGGTGTGGCAAGGACACGAGGCGATACTGAGCGCGGTCGCCTTGGGTTGTCTTGAGATCAAGGTCCTGAATGGACGGGGCGTTCGCATCCAGGCGGACTGCGAGGTCCAAGCTCTTGTCGACCATGAATTGATGCAAGCTCTTCATGGCGCCCGCCGCACCAGCCTTGAGCTCAACGGGAACGATGCGCTGGTCGAGCTGAAGAACAAGATCCACCTCTCCTGCGCGCCCACCCTCGCGTTGCCAGTAGAAGAGCGTTCTCTCGTCGCAGGGGTCTTCGCCAAGCGCTGCGAGCTGCTGACCTGCCGCCTGCTCGATGAGCTGACCTCGCACCTGGGGGGACAGGGTCGTCCAAGCTGGGAAGCGGGAACCTGCCGGTGTTCCAAGGAGAGCGTGCACCAGCCCGATGTCGAGGAGCGTCGCCTTGCGCGAGGAGTCCTTGACCTGGGCCCCTAGCGGCAGACCGTTGGCTGTCGAGTAGCGAATGATCCGACATAGCCGCGCCATCTCCAGGAGCTCGAGCGCATGCTTGGCCTGGTGCTGCTTCACGCCGTCGCTGATGCGCGCGTAGACGAGCTTCTGCCCGAGCGCACCCACGATGGCGAATAGCACTCGATCGAGAATGCGCGGCTCCATGCGGCCTGTGTACTTGGCGAAATCATCACGGTACGAAGCCAAGAGGTCGCGCTGCAAGCGCCTGACTTCGTGCGCCTCGGCGCCGGCCACGTCCGCAGCGACGACTGCGGGCATGCCCCCCACCATCAGGAATCGGTGAAACCACTCTTCCGCCCGCTCGTGTGCTGCTTGCGACCACTCCAGGCCGGGACGCCAAGCTGAGAGGCGGTTGAGCAGCCGCTCCTCACCATGAGCTTCGAGATACTCCGGGAAGGTCATGGGCCCGGCGAAGCAGTAGGCGACACGGCCAACGGGCATGCTGAAGGCGTGCTCCTTCAAGACGAAGTCGAGAAGGGAGCCTGCGGCGACCACTGGCAGGCTCGGCAGCTCCTCGGCAAAC
>JACRCT010000568.1 GCA_016218885.1 Deltaproteobacteria bacterium
AGCAGGCCAAGGTCCTCGACTTCGGCATCGCCAAGGTTCGCAGCAAGGAGAAGGAGACGCTCGAGACCGGCACCGGCCTGCTGCTGGGCACGCCGCTCTACATGCCTCCGGAGCAGGCGATGTCGCGCGGAGCCGAGCCGCGCAGCGACCTCTACTCGCTGGGCGTGGTGCTGTTCGAGATGCTGCTGGGCACTCCGCCCTTCGCCGCCAACACGGTCTTCGAGGTGCTGCTCGCCCACCGCGAGAAGCCGATACCTGCCTTCCCTCCCGAGTACGCGATTCCCCCGGCGCTCGAGGCCGTGGTGGTGAGAGCGATGGCCAAGGAGCCGGAGCAGCGCTTTGCCGACGCTGCCGAGATGGCTCATGCTCTGCGCGATGCAGTCCCGATGGGGACCGGCTCCGAGGCCAACCAGCCCGGCACCTCCCCCGGCGCGCGAATGCCGATGTCGCCCTCCATGATGGCCATGCGCACGCCCCTGCCTGGCGCAGTCCGCCAGTCGGGCCCCGGGCTCCTCAACGCCGCAGTCCAGGCGCCGTCGGGGCAGACCCCGTTGCCCCCAGGGGTGCGTCGCTCGGGGGTCGTCGATCCCGCGGCGGTTGCTGCCGCCTCGCAGGCCGGGCTCGATCGCACCTCGATGCGCGGAAGCCGTCCCGGCCTCCAGCCCCTATCGCAGTCCCCCGAGTTCGCCGCGACGCACGCGCAGGCCGGCAGCTCCGACCCTCTCTCCTTGCCCGCGGAGACAGCGGGCACCATGCTGCGGGCGACTCCTCGCCCGGTCGTCCCCGCAAAGACCAGCCCCCACGCCGTCCAGGGCTCGGGGCAGGGGCCCTCGGTGATCGTCGCCAGCGATCCCAACCTCGAGGCTCCTCGGCGCGCCCGGACCGGCCTGGGGCTCGTCGTTGGGCTGGTGGGCTTGTTGGTGCTGGGCGGCGGTGGCGCCGGCGCCTGGTGGTTCTTGAAGAGCCGCGGCGACGATGCGGTCATCAACGGCGTCAAGGGCATCCCTATCGCCGACCCGACCCCGGGGCCTCAGCCCATCAAGCCACCGCCTCCCCCCGAGGCTCCCTCTTCGCCAGCCAGGCCGGAGGAGCCGGTGAAGCGGCCGCCGGCCGAGCAACAAGTGGCAGCCGCCGGGCCCGACGCATCCGTTGAGGGCGTCGCCACCAACGTCGAGCCTCCCGCCAAGGCTCCGCTGCCCGACTCCGCCTCCCCCGCTCAACAGCCCGCCACCAAGCTACCCGGGCTCGCCAAACCCAACCGCCCCGCCAGACCCACGGTCGGCGCGACCCGACCCGGCAGGGGCGATGCTGCCAAGCCGGGAGCAGGCACCAAGGTCAAAGAAGGCGGCTACGAGGTCACGTCGTTCTGACCTGGCTGCTGCCGAAGCTTCCCGTCTTTTGGGACCGTGCTCCCTGGCCACCTCTCGCTTTCCCCCGAATCCCGGGCCCTTGCCAGCCCGCGTCGGTGGCTGACGCGCTTGGGCCCGCGCACCCGGCCATGCCAGAATGCGCCCCAAACCAGGAGGTCCCCCGTGACCCGCGCTTGCCTCATCGCCGCCTTCGCCTTCAGCCTCGTTGCCGTCGCCCCATCTCTGGCGCAGGCGGCGGACGACTCGACGACACGCAAGAAGGTGCAGACCTATCTCGATCTCGCCGCCGACCTCTTCAAGTCGGGGGATTTCGAAGGGGCGCTCAGCGAGCTGCGCCGCGCCGAAGGCCTCAGCGACCTGGCGGTGGTGCGCTTCAACATCGGCCGATGCCTCGAGGAGCTGCACCGTGACGCCGAGGCGGTGGGCGCCTACCAGAAGTACCTCGCCCTCGAGGACGCCACTGCCGGTGCCGCCGACCGAAAGAAGCGTGCTACGGAGGCGGTCACACGGCTGGCCGCCGCGCCGAAGGAGGTCGGAACCCTCGAGGTCGCCTGCCCCGTGGCGGGCACACACGTGTTGGTGCTCGGCCTGATGCAGGCGCCAGTGCCATGCCCGTGGAAGAGCGAGAGGATTCCGGTCGGCGACTATGACGTGCAGACGACCACGCCAGGCCAGGCCCCCCAGACCGTTCGCGCCCAGGTCGCCCCGGGTCGAACCACCGCGGTGCTCGCCCAGTCGGGCGCCGTGCCTCAACCGGCCCTTCCCACCGTCGCCTCCGTCTCCTCTTCCGCCGCCCCCGTGCTCGTCAAGTTCCTCCCCGCGCGCTCGGACGACCAGATGAAGGTCTCGATAGACCAGTCGAATGAGCTGAGCTGCCAGGCCCCCTGCGAGCTGATGCTGACGCCGGGCAGGCACCGGGTCGAGGTCTCGGGAGCGGCCTCCTACTCCGACCGCATCGAGGTCCCGAAAGGCCCCGCGGTCGCGAAGATGGGCCGGCGCAAGGGCCTCTGGCTCGGAGTGGGCCTCGGCAGCCTCGGGGTGGGCATCCCCGTCGCGCTGGTGGGCCTTGCCGGCCTCGCCGATTCCACCCTTGGCCTCAGGGCAAACCCCTCGCTGGCGCTCCTGGGCGTGGGCAGCGCGGTCGCCGTGGCCGGCGGAATCATCGGCTTCAAGCTCAAGGGGAGCAACGACGTGCAGGTCGCTCGCGAGCGCACCGCGGAGAGGCTCACCTTCGCACCCGAGCTCGTCGCGCTGGGCGTCGCGCCCACCCCAAAGGGCGGAGGCCTGATCGGCGCCACGGTCAGCTTCTAGAGGGCGCTCGGGCTCGAGCAGAGCCGACCTTCAACTGGCTCTCGGGCCTCATGAGCCGGCACCCGCTCCCGCCTGCGCCGCCACCCATCTGGTGAAGAGCTCCAACAGGTCGGGACGGAAGCGCGGACGCAGCCGGCCCTTCATCGTCTCCAGGGCCTGGGCAGGGGCCATTCCTGCGCTCAAAGAGAGCGAGTCCCACGCCTCGACGATGGCGAAGATGGACGCCGACGTACCCGGCGTATGCGCACCGTCGCCGGATGCGTCCAGCCCTGCCTCGATCGCCGCGACGGCCTGAGCGGGGCCTCGACGAGATCGGTGCTGCGCCAGGAAGGACCAGGCGATCCGGACGCGGGTCTCTTCGGGCACCGGGTCACCGGCCGGGACCCTGGGCTCCGGTGCCATCCCCACATCCCCAAGCGTCCAGAAGAGCGCCAGCTCCGCCAGGTCGCGCAGAGCAGAGCGACCGAGCCCCAGGTCGGAAGCGAAGGCCATGGCCAAGAGCGCGGTGTTCGCGGAATGGACGGCGAAGGACAGCTCGCCCGTCCGGGCAGGCAGCAAGCCAAGCAGGCTCGCCGAGCCCGAGGCGTAGAGGCGGGCCCATTCCTCGAGCAGCGGATGTGCGTCCTCGATGGCGGCGAGCCGACCGAGCCGCACCGATTCCCGCTCGCGCGCCAGGAAGGCGACGACCTGCAGGTAGATCTCACGGGACCGTGCGGTCGGGTCCTGGGGAGCGGGTGGCTCCGGCGGAGGAGCGAGCGAGCGTCGAGAGACGGTCGCCACCTTCACGTGCGGCGCACGTTCGGCTTCACCGTCAGGGTCCAGCAGCCGCAGCAGGCAGGCCCGCAGCTCTGCGGTGGGGATGGGCGCCTCGACCGCCAGCCCTCGAAGGTCTCGCGCCTGCAGGATCTGCGCGACGCTCACCCCCAGGTCCTCGGAGGGGCAGCCGAAGTTGATGAGCACGTTGTTGACCAGCACGCCGCGCTCCTCAGCCACGACCTGCAACCGGCCCTCCTGCAGCACGGTCTGGAGCACCTCCTCGCGGAAGCGCTCCAGCGCCGGGTCGAGCAGGCCGCTGCCCAGATCCACCGTGGTGGCAGCCCGAGCGAGTAGCGCCAGGTCCAGACACATCGAGCGGCCAGCGCGCATCCTCCGCTCCGCCGCCGCCTTCGGGTCGGGCTTGACCGGCGCACCCGCCGTCTTGGTGGCTCGCCGCGCCAGGGCAGCCCTTGCCGCCGTGACTACCTCGTCGGGCTGACCTTTCTCGGCCAGCGTGCGCGCGAGAAGCCTGCCCGCGCCCTCCTGCTCCATGCACGCCAGCGGTTCGAGCGCCAGCAGCTTGGCCTCGACCGACTTCTTCTTGTTCAGCAACGTGGTCTTCTGGCCAAGCGCCTGCTCGAAGGACGCCAACGCGCTGTCACTCCCGGTCGCAGCCAACGCCGACCAGAAGGCTTTGCGCTCGGCAACGGGGCGCAGCTCGAAGGAGGCCTGCTGCGTCTGGCTTGAGAGAAGAGAGACGGCCTTGATGTCGCCCGTCTCTCCCAGAAGCCGGAGCGCATGCGCGCGCACCTCCTCGGACCTGTCGCCGACGCCGGCCTCGAGGAGGTTGAAGACCTCCGAACCGCCCGCCCGGGCCCTTCCCGTCATCAGCGCGATGAGCACCGACGGCTCGCGGCGCAGCTGCAGCTTCTGGAAGGCCCTGGACCGATCGCGCACTTGCGCCTTCTCGAGCAGGTAGCACATCGCGGCGAGGTTGCGCGGCTTGGGCTCCTCCAGCCGCGCCAGGACCGCCGCGGGAGCACGGGCCACCATCGGAGCGAGCGCGTCGCACAAGAGCTCCTGGCCAGGTCCCTGCTCCATCGAGTCGATCGCCCACAGCAGCAGCCTCGCGCCGGACGCGTCCAGGCTCGTGAGCCAAGCCCGCGCCGAGCCGGGGTCGGCAGGCAGCCCCGTGCGAAGCCGCTCGGCAAGCCAGACGATCGTCAGGGGGCTACCGAGCTCGGCGGCCATCAGCGCCGCGAAGCGGTTGTCACTCCCCGGTCGCGACAGGGCGCGCTCGGCAAGGCGTCGCAGCGACGCGTGATCGTCGATGAGCAACGCGGCGGCGACGAGCCCGGCGAGGGCTTCTCGAAGCTGCGGCGGGACTGCGCCCATCGACTCGAGGAGGCGGGCGAGCACGTCCGGCAGCCTGCGCAGGAGCTGGCGCGAGCGGTCCGCCACGGCCGACTCTCGCGTCGCAGCCTGGGTCGCCTCGGATGCCACCGAGCAGGGCCTGTAGGGCAGCTCCCTCGCAGCGGCGAGCAGCTCTTCAAGGCGAGCCGGCGATCGCGAAGAGCGCGGCTCGGGCGGCGCAGCGACCGAGACCGCAGCCACAGGGCGAGCGATCAGGCCAGTGGCGGGCTTCGAGGCGGAACCCGGGGCCTGCGGACGCGGCGCAGGAGGCAAGCTCTCGATCGCGTCCGAGGTGGTTCCCTGCTCCATGCCGACGAGAGTTGGAGCGGCACGGCCGAGATCGAGCTCGAAGAGTGGCTCGGCTGCCGCGGCGCGGTCGGGCTCGAGCTCCAGCCCAAGCTCGGTATCCCCGGCCCGCATCGGCGGCCCGCCAGGCGCCTCGTTGCGGCTGAAGCCGACCCAGCTCAGAGGGTCGTTATCGATGTCCAGCCCGAAGGCCCCGTTGCCTTCCGCGCTCGCGTCCCCGTCCCCTCCGGCAGGCTCTGCGGTGGGCTGAAACTCGACGAAGTCGAAGGCGGGGGCGAGCCCAGGGGCGATCTCCTGGGACGCGGAGAGCTCGATCTCCAAGAGCGAGGACGCCTCCGTCTCCGAGACCAGCGAAGCCGCCTCGGGCGTGGGGGCGCTCTCGCCGGGCTCAGCCCTCCCTCCCGGCTCGATCGGAGGGTCGTCTTCAAGCAGGCCCGAATCCCGAGCCCTGGTCACCAGCTGCGCCAGCTGCAGCGACCCAGCCGGCTCCCCACGCTTGACGATGAAGTCCTCCAGCGCCTCCTGCATCTCGCGGCAAGTGGGGTAGCGCGCATCGCGGTCTCGCGCCATGGCCCGTCCGACGATCACCGCCAGCTCCTTGGGCAGGTCCGGCTTGCGCTCGAGGAGCGGAACCGGGGCCTGGGAGAGAATGATGGATCTCAGGCTCCCCGCGCCCTGCTTCTCCTCGTAGGGCTCGGCCCCGGACAGCAGCTGGTAGAGCACCACGCCGAGCGCGTAGACGTCGGCGCGCAGATCGAGAGGGCCTCCCCCGCGGAGCAGCTCCGGCGGCATGGAGCTGGCCTTGTCCTCGTCGCCGGCGAGCCTGGCGATGCCCACGTCGAGCACCTTCACCACCCCCGCCCGCGCGATCAGGATGTTCTCGGCGCTGACGGCACGA
>JACRCT010000569.1 GCA_016218885.1 Deltaproteobacteria bacterium
ATAAGCAGAAGGGCGTTCCCGCCTCGCTGCAGCTCTTCGCCCACGCCGCCTGCAAGAGCGGCGTCACGGGCGACTCCGAGGAGCAGCCGACGCTCTTCATGCCCGCCGCAGAGACCCTGGCCGGCCCGTGGCCGATGGGCAAGAACTACTGGGTCGACAGCGACGCCGCCTCGGTCCTCACCTGCGACACCAAGATGCGCCGGTTGGACAAGGACAAGTCGGTCCTCAAGAGCTTCGACCTCCCCTTCGACTGCGCCAACGACGCCGAGCTGACCTTCTTCGGCGACGACCAGCGCTACCTGCTCAAGCCAGGGGTGGGAGTGGTGGGCTTCACCTCGCAGATGCAGATGACCATGAGCTTCACCAACTTCGCCGCCCAGCAGCTGGCCGCGCAGGCCGGCGCGCCGCTCGCGGTCCTCGGAATCGACGGGACGGCCTATGAGCTGCGCGGCTACGACACGGAGAGCGGCACGCCTGCCTGGACCTCCGACTACAGCGACCTGCAGCCGGCCGGGCACATCGTCATCAACCGGCTGGGGCAGATCGTCTTCCCCGGATACTGGGAGCAGACCGGCGACGGCTTCGTCGACGTGGGCATCGAGCTCTATGACGCGCAGCAGGGCCAGCTCGTCGCCCGCCGGCCCTTTGGGAAGATCCAGGTCGACACCTTGAGCCGCACCATTATCCCCACCATCAGCTTCGACCAGGCCGCGGAGGTCGCCTACTTCGCGGAGATCTCCGATCCCTCCCAGGTCTGGGCCTGCAGCGCGGTGGACGACGCCACCTGCACCGACATGGGCGGAGGGCTGAAGTGGAAGTCGGACGCGCTTTCGGGCGGCGTCCACTCCGTCACGCGCACCGCCAATGCGCTGGTGGCCTTCGGCGACAAGGTTGCCTATTTCCTCAACCCCGACACCGGCGCGGCCATCACCCCGCTCGACGCGCCGATCGAGCCGCGCGGCGGCCTGGTCTTCGTCGCGGTGGTGGGCGGCGCCCACGGGGCCACTTACCTTTTGGCCATGGGGCGTGACACTGGCGGCCACCTCGTCTGGGGCATCAAGGAGATCCTGATCTTCGACAAGCCCAATCAGCGCGTGGTCGATTTCCTGACGGGCACCGACGGCTTCATCCTCGACGTGGACACCGCCGGCCATGCCTGGCTGTGGCGCTACGATCTGATCCGGCTGATGCATCCCTCCGAGTATCGGCAGGCGATCGGCGGCTGAGTCAGCGCCGGGTAGGCGCATCGTCGAGAGGCTGTGACTCGTTGGTGGTGGGCTCGTGCTGGACGCCGTTGCGCCCCCGCTCCTTGACCCGATACAGCGCCCGGTCGGCGTTCGCCACGATGGCCACGATCGAAGCTCGGCAACCCTTGGGGACGGTGGTGACCCCCATGCTGCAGGTGATGGTGAACGCGGGAGCACCCTCGACCACCACGGGCGCGGCAGCGATGGCCTCGCGCAGGCGCCCCGCCACGACGAGGCTCTGCTCGGCCCCGGTGTGCGGACAGATGACCATCAGCTCGTCTCCACCCCAGCGGACGATGGAGTCATAGCGGCGGGAACAGGCCTTGAGCTGCCGGACGACGGAGCAGAGAGCCGCGTCCCCTCCCCCATGGCCATGGGTGTCGTTGATCGCCTTGAATCGGTCGAGATCGGCCAGGATGACCGAGAGATCTTGCTGATCCCGTCGGACTCGCTCGGTCTCTCCCGCCAGCAGCTCCATGCCCAGACGCCGGTTGAAGGCGCCCGTCAGTGGGTCGGTCGACGCCTGCTCGGAAAGCTTGCGGTTGGTCTCCCTCAGGCTCCGCTGGAGCGCGAGCAACCGCAACCCGACCTTGATGCGTGCCACCAGCTCCCGCGGGTCGAAGGGCTTGGTCAGATAGTCGTCGGCGCCCTCCTCGAGGGCTCTGACCGCATCTTCGGTGCCCTGCCGCCCGGTCAGCACGATGACGTACCGCGACAGATCGGAGGACATCTCGGTGTCGCGGATCATCCGACAGAAGGTCAGGCCGTCGATCCCCTGCATTGACCAGTCGGACACGACCAGCGCCACGGGGAAGCGTTCGAGGGCCTGAAGAGCTTCCTGCGCACTGCCTAAGAAGGACACGTCCCAGTCGGCCCGCAGAGAGCGCAAGCTGCGACGCACCCCCTCCAGGAAGGCAGGCTCGTCGTCCACGAAGAGCACGGGGATGCGTTGGTCCGACTCGGCCATGGGCCAGGCTCCGTGCCTCCGGTTTCGGCACGTCCTGGACAGAACTGAAGCGCCCGCGGACACAAGACCCCTCACCAAGACGGGGTTCCAATTCCGTGCGCGGCTTGCCTTGATCGCCTGCCCAACTCGCGTCACATTCCCTCGCTGAGCGATGAGGGGCCGGAGGCAGCATGGGCAGCAGCGACAAGGAGTGGCAGAAGCAGCTGGAGATCGGCCTGCAGCGTGTGCAGGAGGCCCTTGCCAGGGATCAGCGTCCCCACTCCCAGCTGCTGCAGGCAGTCGTCGCGGCAGCATCGGCCAAGGCTCTCGCCAAGATCCAGGAGGGCGCGCAGCGCGAGCAAGAGCGGCGTGACGAGCGCGAGGATCGCCGGCGCCTGCGCGCCGAGGCACGCCAGCGCAAGCGCGAGCACGAAGCCCAGGCAGGCGGACCCGTCGGGTTGGTCTTCGCCGCCTTCGCAGCCATCGCCCTCTACTTCGGGCTCACCCGCGTGGACGCGGTCTGCGCTCGCATCCTCTCCGCCATCGAGAGCGGGCCGCCATCCGTGAAGGAGATCGTCCGCCGGCCCCAGGAGACGCTCAAGGCGCTGAGCGCGACCTGCCGCGAGCTCGCGCGCCGCGAGCGAGAGCTGCGCGCTGCCGTCACCGAGGACGACGAGCGGCGCCTGCGCGCCGAGCGGGACGGCCTCACGGCGCGGGTCGCCGCCGAGCACGACGAGGTGGTCCGACAGCGCCTCGGCTCGGCATTGCGCGCCCTCGACGCCCAGCTCGCTCAGCGCTCGGAGCTCGGCACGGCCGCATCGCGGTTGGAGGCCGAAGGCACTCGCATCCTCTACACGCTCGAGAACCTGCACACCCAGGTCCTGAGGGCGCGCTCGGCCGACACGGCCTCTGCAGACGTGGCCGGGGCGGGGCTGCGCCGCAGCCTGGAGCAGCTCAGCGTCGAGATCGACGCCGTTGCCACGGCCCTGGAGTCGACCCATGCGCCTGAGCTGCTGCAGCCCGTGGTCGAGGTCGCCACTGCCGAGGGCTCGACGACGGACGCGGGGCGCCAACGGACCGAGTGACGAGGCTCGGGAGAGCGTTTCCGGCTTAGGGCGCTCGCCGGGCCCAGAGCAGCGCCTCGAGGTTTCCAGCCGGCCCGGCGATGGGCGCGTCCATCAAGCCGAGGACGCTGAGGCCCTGGTCGCGGACGAAGGCGGCGATGCCCTCGATGGCCTCGCGTCGCCTCGCCTCGTCGCGCACCACCCCTCCCTTCCCCACGTCTGCGCGGCCGACCTCGAACTGGGGTTTCACCAGCGCCACCAGGCTCCCGGCCGGTTGGAGGAAGGCGAGCGCGGGAGGCAGCACGAGCCTCAGGGAGATGAAGGAGACGTCCACGACGATCAGGTCGACATCGAAGGGGACCTGGGCGCGGGCGAGTGACCGGGCATTGACCCGCTCATGGACCGTCACGCGCGGGTCCTGGCGGATCTTGGGATGGAGCTGGCCATAGCCCACGTCCAGGGCGATGACCCGGGCGGCGCCGCGCTGCAGCAGACAATCGGTGAAGCCGCCCGTCGAGGCCCCGACGTCCATGGCGTCGAGCCCCCTCACGTCGATGGCGAAATGGCTCAGCGCCCCCTCGAGCTTGAGCCCGCCACGCGATACGAAGGGCAGGCGATCGCCCTTGATGCGCAGAGGCAGCTCCAGGTCCACCTGCTGGCCGGGCTTGTCCACGCGCGTCTCGCCGGCGACGACCTCACCCGCCAGCACCAGCGCTTGCGCCTTGGCTCGGGTCTCGGCAAGGCCGCGCTCCACCAGCAGCTTGTCGATGCGCTCTCTCTTGGCCATGGTCGCTACCTGTCACGCTCGACGGCGAAGTCGGCCAGCGCAATCAGCGCCGCGGCCGGGTCCCCCAGGTGCTCGACGGCGGACTGGGCGACTGCCTTCTCGGCACGGGCGCGAGAGAGCGCCACCCCGTTGCCCAGCAGCGCGGGGAAGGTCACCTTTCCCTTGCGCGCGTCGGTGCCCTTGGTCTTTCCCGCCTTCACCGGGTCGCCGGCGAGGTCCATCAAGTCGTCGATGATCTGGAAGGCGAGCCCGAGGTGCATGCCGTAGTCGTGCATCGCGCAGACTTCGCGCTCCCCCGCCCCCGCGGCCACCGCTCCACCCGCGCAGGCCACCGCGATGAGCGCGCCGGTCTTGCGCCGGTGCAGGCTCTCCAAGAACTCGAGGGAGCGCGGCCACTCCTCGCGCACGTCGTCGGCCTGGCCGCCCACCAGCCCGTGAGCCCCAGACGCCGTGGCCAGCAAGGAGCACAGCTGCAGGCGCTGCGGCTCGCTGCCCCGGCAGAGCACCCGGAACGCCTCGGCGAGCAGGGCGTCTCCGGCGAGCATGGCCATCGCCTCCCCAAAGACCTTGTGGCAGGTCGGGCGGCCGCGACGCAGGTCGTCGTCGTCCATTGCCGGCAGGTCGTCGTGGACCAGGGAGTAGGTGTGCACGAACTCCAGCGCGCAGGCGAAGTCGAGCACCGACCCTTCGGCCTTGCCGCCGACGGCCTCGGCAGCAGCCAGGGTCAGCAAGGGTCGCAGGCGCTTGCCGCCGCCCAGGAGCGAATACTCCATGGCGTCGAAGAGCGTGAAGGGCACCTGGATCTTGCACGACTCGAGCGCATCCTCCAGGGCCACCTCGACCACCGCGCGGTGGTCTTCGAGCCAGGGCTGGAGCAGGAAGGGCACGGCAGGTCTTCCTCCGCCTTGTGTCACACGTGCTCCCGCGACGGACGGTCGGCGAGGGCTAGGCTGCCGCCGCGAGGATCTCGCGGATGCGATGGGTGAGCCGATCGATGTCCACGGGCTTGGTGAAGTAGTCGGCCGCGCCCGCGGCAAGGCCCTTCTGCACGTCTTCCCCGGTCTTGCGCGCAGAGACGAAGACGACCGGGATGTCCCGGAACTCGTCGTTCTTCTTGATGGAGCGGCACAGCTCGAAGCCGTCGATCCAGCTCATCATCACGTCGAGAAGGATCAGGTCGGGCCGGTCCACGTGCAGGCTGGAGATCAGCCGCAGGCCGTTGGCGGCCTGCTCGACGTCGTAGCCCTCCAGCTCGAGAGCGAGGGTGAGCATCTCGCGAGTCTCGCGATCGTCATCTACGATGACGACTTTGCGCCGCTTCTGTTCCGGCCCTGTACCGGCTGCGCTCGTCTGGCTCATTCGCTCGGTCCGCGTGGGCGGGGCCTCTCTAGAATGGGATGTCCGCGTCGTCGGGAGGAGGTGGCTCCTCCGGCCCCTCGGGCGCGCTGCGCACCGGTCGGCTGGCACTGCGCCGCGGCGCTTCGCGCCCCGCCTCCTCCAGCGGGACCGCCCGATCGCCCTGCGGCGTGGAGAGCAGCTGCTCGACGCGCTTCTCGGCTTCGTTCAGCTTGGCCTCGCCCAACCGAACGAGCCCCACCCCTTCTTCGAAGGCCTTGAGCGATTCCTCGAGCGGGAGATTGCCCGCTTCAAGCCGCTGCACGATCTCCTCGAGGCGGCCGATGACCTCCTCATAGCCGAGCTCGCGGTCCTTTTCCCTCTTGGCCACTTCCTTCGCCACGCCTCGACCTCCGCGCTTCGCTTCGGTGCCGCCCATCGGACAACAGCGGCGACAGGCGAGCCATGCTAGTGGCCTGCTTGCGCCCGGGTCAACCAGGCTTCCAAGGGTTTGCAAAGCACCTGCGCCGGCGGCGCCGCGCCGGCCTGGCAGCCAACAGCAAGCGTCGCCACCGTTCCGCGGGAGCTCTTCACTCGACGCCCTCCCCCGGTGGCCGGTCCGGACCACTGGAGCGCCCCAAGGAGGCTGGCGCGACGGGACCGACCACCTTTGCCTCGAGCTCGCTGCGGTCGGAGAGAAGCACGAAGAGGGCAGAGCCCGAGCGGGCTTCGGCCGCGCTCCTGAGCACGCGGCGCGACTCGTCGAAGGCGATGGCATAGCCGCGGGCCAGAACTGCCACTGGAGAGAGGGAGTCGAGCCCCGTGGTGGCGCGAGAGAGACGGACCCGCTGGTCCGCCAGCCGGCGAGCGAGCGCCCGCTCGGCTCGCTCCCGGAGCAGCCCCAGAGACCGGTGCTCGCGTGCGACGTTCGGACCTGGTGACGCGGCGTTCAGCCGGCGGGCAAGCGCAGCCAGCGCCGCTCGCTCACGGGCAAGCCGCGAGCTCTGGCCTGTCCCCAGGGCCTGCGAGAGGCCGACCAGGGCCCGGGGTCCGCGCGCCAGGCGCGACCGGGGATGCTCTCGGAGAAGGCGCTCTGCGAGCGCATCGAGGCGGGAGCGCCTGCCGGACAACGCGCGAGCAAGGCCGCGCTGGGCCCGCTCGGAGACGTGGTCGAGCGCCAGCCGCTCATCGGCGATACGCCGACGAGGGTCGGCCAGGCGATGCCCGCGCGCGCGCAGCCGCTCACGCTGGTGGGCGACGAGCCGCAAGACGCTCTGGCGCAAGTGGCGCCGCCGCTGGTCGAGCGAGCGAAGCAGTTCGGCCCGAACCGGGGCCAGCGTCTTGGCGGCGTCCGTCGGGGTAGCGCAGCGCCGGTCGGCCACGAAGTCGGCGATGGTGAAGTCCACCTCGTGCCCGATGGCGGAGACCACCGGCACCGCCGAGGCGGCAATGGCGCGAGCCACCGGCTCCTCGTTGAAGGCCCACAGGTCTTCGATGGAACCGCCGCCGCGAGTCACGACGATGACGTCCACCCCGGTCGCCGCCAGGCGCCCAATGCCGCGGGCGATCTCCAGCGAGGCACCCTCCCCCTGCACCCGCACCGGCACCAGGAGCACGGGAATGGGGAACCGGTCATGCAGCACGCGCAGGAAGTCGTGGAGCGCCGCTCCGGAGGGCGAGGTGACGATGCCGATGCGCCGCGGCAGGAACGGCACCTTCTTCTTGCGCGCTGGGTCGAACAGCCCCTCCTGGGCAAGACGCGACTTGAGCTGCTCGAAGGCCAGCGCGAGCGCCCCTGCCCCCTCCGGCTCCACAGCGTCGCACAGGATCTGGTACTGGCCCCGCGCTTCGTAGACGGACAATCGGCCGCGACAGACCACCGCCAGCCCGTCCTGCAACCGGAACTTCAGCCGTGCGGCGTCGGCGCGGAAGAGCACGACAGCGATGCAGGCTCCCTGATCCTTGAGAGTGAAATAGTGATGACCCGATTGCGCGGGTCTCAGGTTGGAGATCTCACCACGCACCGACACTTGCGCGAAGCGCGGCTCCAGCAGTCCCTTGAGCTCGCGGGTCAGCTCCGAGACCGACAGGACCCGCGGCCCGGGGCAGGCCCCAGGCCTGGGCCGCGGGCACGAGAAGAGATCGAACTGGCTGCTCGCCGTGTCCCTCGCGCGCTCCGCGGTGGGAGGTGGCGGCGCACCGGCGGGAGGCTTGACCGGCGGCACTAGTCGGCCCCGCCGCCCTGCAGCTTGCGCAGCCGGTTCTTGCTCTTGGTGTTCAGCTCGTCGCTCGGCTCGGTGATCTGGAGGATCAGCTCAAGCTCTCCGCGGGCCTTGTCGGGGGCTTGCTGCAGGTCGATATAGGCCTGCTCCGAGAGCTCCTTGGCCTTCTGGCGGATGGTCCCCAGGTTCCGCTTGGCGACCTCGTTGCCGGGGTCCACCGCCTGCACCTTGCGGAAGGCGGCGAAGGCCTTGGGGTAGTTCTCCGCAGACATCGCCTTGAGGCCGTCCTTGATGAAGGTCGAGGTGGTGACCTGGCTGACCTTCGCCCAGAACTGGGACCCGGTCCCGCCGGGGATGGAGCGCAGAAGGCTCGCCGCCTTCTCGGCGTTCCCGTCCCCCTCGAGGTTGTTGAACGTGTCGCGGAATGCCGAGAGCTTGTCCTTGAGGGCACGGCACTTCGGGTCGTCGCACGACTGTGCCACCCCTATCGCCTCGTCGAGCCTCCCGGCACCGAAGGTCTCGATGATCTTGCCGGTGGGATCCTCGGGCGAAGGCGTGGGCGCGCCGGTCCCTTTGCGGAGCGACCCGTTGGTCTCCCTCTGGATCGCCGTCGCCAGGGCCTGAGCACCCGCACTCTGCGGGTCCACTGCCAGCACATCGCTCACGGCCAGGCGGGCGGCCTCGTGGCTCTTCTGGGCGAGCGCCATCCTGCCCTCCTCGAGGCGCCCC
>JACRCT010000573.1 GCA_016218885.1 Deltaproteobacteria bacterium
CACCGGGGTCTCGGGCTCGCCCAGCGCCACGCGCGCCTCCTCGGGAGTGGCGCTGAGCACGATGGCCATGAGGTGCGGCTGCATTTGCCTCGCCCGTCGGATGAGCTCTGCGCCGCTGAGGCCCGGCATGCGGTGGTCGGTGACCATCACGTCGACTTGCACCGTATCGAGCACCTTCAGTGCCTCCTCTCCGTTCCCGGCCAGCAGGACCTGGCAAGGCGAGGACTTCAGCTCGCGCTTCAGGCTGCGGCAGATGAGCGGCTCGTCGTCCACGATCAGGAGCGTCAGGCACATGGCATCCCTCGGGTTGCTGCAAGCCCTCCGCCCAGGGGTTCGGAACGGTGAGAACAACTCGATAAGTCCTTAGTCTCACTAGGCTATTATTGCCGCCCAACTCAACGGAGGCGGCTTCGCGATGACGCGCTTGACTGACGATCTGTCCTTCCTCGCCAAGGGCAGCCGTCTTCTGGGCAATGTGGTTTCCGGGCGGCCGTTCCTCGTCAACTGGCAGATCACCTATCGCTGCGACTTCGCCTGCAGCAGCTGCCTGTTCTGGAAGGAGCCGCACTCCGCCGCCGACGAGCTGACCCTGGAGCAGGTGCGGTTGGCCTCCGAGAAGCTCAAGCCTCTCGCCCCGCTGGCCATCTCCATGTCGGGCGGCGAGCCGCTCCTGCGCGAGGACCTGCCCCAGATCGCCCGGCTGCTCTCCAAGGATCACTTCTTCTCCATCATCACCAACGGGTGGCACGTGACGGCCGAGAGGGCGGCACGGCTCTACGAAGCCGGGCTGGGCGACGTGCACGTCTCGGTCGACTACGCCAGCGCCGCACCGCACGACGGGCAGCGCGGCCGGCCTGGTGCCTTCGAGCGCGCCCTGCGCGCGTTGGAGATCTTCCGCGACGCCCGGCCCAGCCGCCGCCACCGCGTCCACGCTCTGGCGCTGCTGCTCGAGGACAACCTGGACGACATCGAGCGCCTGGTGCTGCTGGCCGAGGAGATGGGCATCTCGGTCGAGCTCTCGCTCTACAGCGATCGGCGTGGCCGGCTTCCTCGGCGCACCCCTCGCCGGCCTGTCGCCGAGTTCCTGCGCCAGCTCAAGGCCCACCATCCCAGCTCGTTCGTGCCCATGGCCGGCTACCTCGACGCCTTCGACCAGGCGGTGGCCAACCATGGCGTGCCCTCCTGCGGCGCGGGGCGAACCTTCTTCAACGTCGATGAGAAGGGCAACGTGGGCCTGTGCATCAACGAGCTCGAGCGACCCGTCGGCAATCTCCTGACCGACTCCACCGCGACGCTCGTGGCCGCCCTCCAGCAGCGCCACCACGACAACCCTTGTGGGGCCTGCTGGACGAGCTGTCGCGGGCTCGGGGACGTCATCAGCGGCCCCGCCGGGTTTGCGCGCTCTGCGGCCGACTTCTTCCGGGCGGTCAGGCCGAGATGAGTTGTAAGTTGTGAGTTGTGAGTTGTGAGTTGTGAGTTCGGTGAAGGGCCCAGCGAGCGAACTCGCCGCGAGCCGGCTCCACTTACGACTTACGACTTATGACTTATGACTTATGACTTATGACTTATGACTTATGACTTATGACTTATGACTTATGACTTACAACTGAAGTCCGGCAGGGGTTCAGTTCGCGCGAGCGCCTCTCGAGTGCGGGCGGCCAGGGCCTCGATGGTGAAGGGCTTCTCGATGAAGGGAACGCCGGGGTCGAGCACGCCATGCTGGCCGATGTGGTTCTCGGTGTATCCCGACATGAAGAGCACCTTGGCCTTCGGGTGGCGTGCCAGGACCCTGATGCATACCTCGCGGCCATTCATCCCGGGCATCACCACGTCGGTGAGGAGCAGGTCGATGGGCTCGGGATGGCGGTCGGAGAGCTCGAGCGCCTCGGCGGGTCCACTCGCGACCAGGACACGGTAGCCGCATTGCGTGAGTGCCCGCTCGCAGAGCCGGCGCACGACCGCGTCGTCCTCGACCAGGAGAACCCGCTCACCGGAGCCAGCCACGACCCCCGCCATCGAGCGCCTCGCCAGGGGCTGGGCATCGCCCTCGACACGGGGGAGGTGGAAGCGGAAGGTCGACCCGCGGCCGAGGACGCTCTCCACCGTGATGAAGCCGCCGTTCTGCTGAGCGATCCCGTAGGCGGTCGCCAGCCCCAGCCCCGTGCCCTGGCCGACGGGCTTGGTCGTGAAGAACGGCTCGAAGAGGTGGGACAGGGTCTGCTCGTCCATGCCGTGGCCGGTGTCGCTCACCGCGAGCTCCACGAACTTGCCTGGCCGCGCCTCGGCCCGTCGAAGCGCCGTCGCGTCGTCGATCTCCACGTTGCGGGTGCTGATGTCGAGCAGCCCGCCGCCCTGCATCGCGTCGCGCGCGTTCACCGCCAGGTTGATCAACACCTGCTCGACCTGCCCCGGGTCCACCCGCGCCGGCCAGAGGTCGGCGCTGGTGACGCAGCGCAGCTCCACGTCTTCGCCGATAATCCGCGCCAGAAGCTTGTGCGAGCGGGTGACGACGTCGTTGAGGCTGAGCACCGCAGGCTGTGCGGTCTGGCGGCGTGAGAAGGCCAAAAGCTGGCGGGTCAGCTCCGCGGCGCGATCGATTCCATGGCGGATCTCCTGCAGTTCCTCGCGCACCGGGTCTCCGGGGAGCGCCGCAATCAGCGCGAGGTCGGTGTAGCCGCTCATCCCAGTAAGGATGTTGTTGAAGTCGTGGGCTACTCCGCCCGCGAGCCGGCCGATGGCCTCCATCTTCTGCGACTGGAGCAGCTGGGCCAGCAGCCGCTCCTGCTCCGCCTCGGCCCGCTTGCGCGCTCCGATCTCGCGGGCCTGGCGCACGTTCTGGATGGCCAGCCTCGATAGCTGCTGGGCCATCAGGAACAGCAGCGAGCTCACGCGCTCGAACTGGGCGCGGCTCATCCGGGTCACCTCCCCCAGCGCCCTCTTCGCTTCGTCGGGGTCGCCGCCGACCGTCCGGACGTACTCGATGATGCGTTCCTCGTCCTGAGTCTCGTCGCGCACCTGGCCGATGAGCCAATTGGCGACGTGCCGATCACCGACCGAGATGCTCGTCCCGCCATCCCACAGGCCACCGCTCAGGCAGGGCTGGACCAGGGGGCCCTCAGGGTTCCTTCGGCCAAGGCAGGCGTCGGAGCGTTGGCAGTTGGCCAGGCCCTCGGGAGTCTTGCGGATGATGTCCAGGCACAAGCGGCAGAAGCGGCTCGGGCGCGTGATGGGGCTGCCGTCCACGCGGGTGATGATCGAGGCCACTCCCGTGGCCTCGGCGAAGGCGTCCTGGATCTGCTGGATCTCTGCGACGTCGAAGAGGTCCTCGAACTCCAGCTGCTCCGCCCCGCTCCAGCTGGAGGCTCCAATCTCAGCGCTCATTTCCAGTGCTCGGCTCTCCTGGGGAGGCCCCTCGAATGACAACCCCGAATGTCGACATCCTAACTGATCGACGAGCAGGAGGCTCTCAGGCGCTTGAGGCCCGCGCCTTGAGCACCTCCAGGGCGAGCTTCGCCAGCGCCGTCCCGTGACCCGCCCCTTCGAGGACCGCGTCGAGCGCGGTGACGAACCGCTCGTTCTGCTCGCGAGTGACGATCAGCGGTGGCATCACCTTGAGGACGCCGGGGTCGTTGACCGCCGACTGCGCCACGATCTGGTGCTCCTTCAGCAGCTGCAGCGCGAGGTGCTGCACCAGCAGCGAGGCGCTGGCGGCGCCCAGCTTGGACAGCAGGGTTCGATCGAGCAACCCGCGGGAGACGTCCTCGAGCTTGAGGGCCAGCATCAGCCCACGTCCGCGCACCTCGCGCACGATGCGATGGCGCCGCGCCAGCTCGAGCAGCCGGTCCTTGAGGTGGCGGCCCTG
>JACRCT010000574.1 GCA_016218885.1 Deltaproteobacteria bacterium
CGAGGACGCCGCCCGACCCAGGCGATGTTGCGAGCCTGGAGGGCTCGTTCCGTCGAGGGGTCGGCCTCCTCGCGAGGTGGCTGGCCCGCAGGTGAGAGCCCTGTCCGCGTCGTGCCGGGGCGGGGAGGAGCAGCGGGGGTGAGAACCCGATCAGGGTGCGGTCGCAGCGGGTCTCCTTCCGACTCTTCTCCCATAAAGGAAAAGGGGGCTGAGGGCAGAGGCGTCGATGGCACGGGCTGTGGAGCGGGGCATCGCTCGCGAGTCGCGAAGGAAGAGCGCGACCGATGCCCGCTCGAGCTTCCGAGCTTTGACAGCCGTAGGTCGGGCGTCGCATCCTCGGCCGCATGCTCGCCTACAAGGTCGTCGAGACCAGCACGGTGACCGACGAGTCGCTGGAGTCGATCATCAATGAATGGGTGGCCAAGGGCTGGGGCTTCGATGGGATGCAGTTCGCGATGCGCGAGTCGAGCAAGCGTCCGGCCATGGCCTTTCTCCTGTTCACGAGGGAGCAAGCCGAGGGGGCGCCCGTGGGCTGAGCGGCGTGCTCCAGGGGGATTGCGCCGCTCTGTGAATCCGTTGACTTCCCATCATCCCGTCCGCAGAATCCCGCCAGCCATCAGGGGCGGGGCGAGCAGGCCCCGAGAAGCGTGAGCGACGACCCTCCCACTACGACTCAGGGCGAGAAGGCGGCGCGCGGAGGCGGGCCGTTCGGCCGGTTCTTCAGCGTCCGCTCCGAAGGCTCGCCCTACCCCAAGGCCGAGCTGCTGCTGCGTCTGCTCGCCCGCCTCACCGACTTCATCCTCGCCGCCTTCCTGGCCATCGCCGCGGGAGAGGCCGGCAAGATCCTCGCGGTGCTCTTCCTGCTCTTCGGCGATGGGATGCTGCACGGCCAGTCGCCCGGCAAGAAGCTGCTCGGCATCAAGGTCGTCCATCTTCCCAGCCGCCGCGACGCCGACTACCGGGAATCGGCGTTGCGCAACTTCCCCTTCGCCTTCGCCCTGCTCCTGCAGACCATCCCCTCGGCCGGGGAGTTCCTCTTCTGGACCCTGGGACCGGCGGTGCTGGTCTACGAGGGTTGGCGCGTGGTCAGCGACAAGCTCGGCTTGCGCGCCGGCGACGTCTTCGCCCAGACCCAGGTCGTGGACACCAAGGTCGTCGCCGGGGCGCTGTCCCGTCCCGAGCTCAAGATTGTCCCGCCCAGCCCCGACCGGGTCCGCGGCGCGGTGCGGGTGCTCCTCGATCCCCCCCAAGGCCCCTCCTAGCTCCCCCCTTCACCGCAGCGCTGCTGCCCGCCGAGACCTCCATGCGCATCGCCCTGACCCACAACCTCAGGCTCTCCGAGACCGAGGACGAGGCCGAGTTCGACACCGAGGCGACCGTCAACGCGCTGGCCACCGCCATCGAGCGGCTGGGACACCGCGTGGAGCGGGTGGAGGTGAGCGGGCCGGCCTCGCGCACCGTCTCGAGGCTGGAGGCCTATGCCCCCGACCTCATCTTCAACACCGCGGAGGGGCGTCGGGGGCGCTTTCGCGAGGCCTTCTACCCTGCGCTGTTCGAGGAGCTGGGCATCCCCTACACCGGCAGCGACGCCTATGCCCTCGCCGTGACCCTGGACAAGCAGCTCACCAAGCTGATCCTGCGCCAGCACGGGGTGCGCACGCCGGCGTGGCAGTTCCTGGAGGAGCCGGCGGGCATCGACCTCGCCCGCTTCCACTTCCCGGTCATCGTCAAGCCCAACTTCGAGGGCTCGTCCAAGGGAATCACCCAGGAGTCGGTGGTGGAGGACCCCTCGCGGCTCGAGCCGGTGGTCCAGGCCGCGCTGGCGCGCTACCCGGCGGGTGTGCTGGTCGAGGAGTACGTGGCTGGCCGCGACGTCGCCGTCCCCTTCCTGGAAGGGGAGGCCAAGGAGCGTGGCGGCGTGCTCGCCCCCCTCGAGTACCTGTACGACGAGAAGATCACCGGCCCGCGCCGCTATCCCATCTACGACTACGCGCTCAAGACCCGCGGCGAGGGCGCGGTGGTGGTGAAGGCGCCCGCCGTGCTCGCCCGCCCGATGGCGGAGAAGATGGCCAAGATCGCCCGCCGCGTCTTCGAGACCTTCAAGTGCCGCGAGGTGGCCCGCATCGACTTCCGCGTCACCGAGGAGGAGTTCTTCTTCCTGGAGCTCAACGCGCTGCCGTCGTTGCAGCCGGGGGCCGGCATCTACGCCTCCGCCGCCCTGGAGGGGCTGCACTTCGACGGCGTGCTGGGGGCAATCATCGAGAGCGCCTCCCGGCGCCACGGGCTCAAGGACAGCGCCAAGAGCCGGGCCAAGCCCGTTCGCAAGAGCGGCCCCTTGCGCGTGGGGTTCGCCTACAACGTCAAGCGGGTCAAGCCCGACGCCGACGGCCGCAACGACGACGAGGCCGAATACGACAGCCCCAAGACCCTGCAGGCGATCCGCGAGGCCATCGCCAGCTACGGGCACGAGGTGGTCGACCTGGAGGCCAACTCCGAGCTGGCCGCCAAGCTCACCACCAGCGGCGTGGACGTCGTCTTCAACGTCGCCGAGGGCCTGCGCGGTCGCAACCGCGAGGCCCACGTCCCCGCCCTGTGCGAGCTGCTCGACATCCCCTACACCGGGTCCGACCCGGCCACGCTCTCCATCGCGCTCGACAAGGGCCTGGCCAAGCGCATGCTTCGCCAGGAGGGGGTGCTCACCCCCGGCTTCATGTTGATGACCACCGGCAAGGAGCGGCTCAAGGACCTGAAGTTCCCGATGATCGTCAAGCCGGTCGCCGAGGGCTCGTCCAAGGGCGTGCAGCCCAAGAGCGTGGTGCAGAGCGAGCAGGAGCTGCGCGAGGTGGCCCGCGAGATGGCAGGCAAGTACAGCCAACCCGCGCTGGTCGAGGAGTACATCACCGGCCGCGAGTTCACCGTGGGCCTGCTCGGCGAGCGGCGCCCCAAGGTCCTGCCGCCGATGGAAATCTGCTTCACCGAGAAGAACGGCCCTTTGCCCGTCTACTCCTTCGAGCACAAGCTCGACTGGAACGAGCTCGTCCGTTACGAGGCTCCCGCCAAGCTCGACCCGCCCGTTTCGCGGCGGATGATGGACATCGCCCGCGACATCTTCCAGTCGCTGGGCTGCCGCGACGTGGCCCGCATCGACTTCCGCATGGATGCCGCGGGCAAGATCTACTTCATCGAGTGCAACCCGCTGCCCGGCCTGACCCCAGGGTGGAGCGACCTGTGCCTGATCGCCCAGGCGGCAGGCATGGACTACCGCACCCTGGTTGGGGAGATCATGTCCGGGGCTGTCCGCCGCTATAAGGAGCGCGAGCGCGAGCGCCGCGCGGCCGAGAGGGCCGAGGCCAGAGCCGCGGCGACCCGCTCTGGCCACCCGGCATCTCTGCAGGCTTCGGCTCCGGCGACGCCTCCGGCACCGCTGGCTTCGGGCGAGGCGGCGATCCCTCCCAAGATTGGTTGACCTCAGGCACCAGAGACGCATTCCGGGATTCGACCCGCGAAGGTGTCCGAGCCACGATCGTCAGCAACCGTGGGCAATCCGGGCACCTCGCGCCAATGGCCCGACTGACCTGGGGAAGCCGGACATGCCCGGTCGCTGACGCTCGCGGCTAGGGACACGAGTTCCCTCTCCTGCGCAGGACGAGCGCGCTGCCGCCGCCGGGGCCTGAGCGCACCGAGGGTGCACTGCTTGGCCCTCACGAGGAGTGCGAGGAATGCAAGGAATACGAGCCTGAGTGGGGTGCATCCGAGCGTGCTTGACCGCCTCCTCGGGAGCTGGCAATGGAGTGCGCTCAATTCATCGTGTTTATGAGCTCTTCGACCTTCAGTTCAGCGCCCGTTCCCAGCTTGTTCCGCGACGCCCTGTGCGCGCTGGAGCCGGAGCTTGCCCCTCGGGGCGGGTGGTCTCCTCGGCCGGAGACCATCGCCGAGGTTCTGCGCACGCAACGCCGTCCCTTCGTCGGACAGCTGCACCGGCGCCTCGAGGAGGTACGCCCAGGTCTGGCTGCCCAGCTCGATCGCGTCACCGGCCGCGGAGAGGGTCTGTCCGCGAGTCCGGTCACCCGGCTGCACCGGGTGCGGACCACGGTCCGGATGGACGCGTTGAGGTACCTGTATTGGGCTCGGGTGGCCGGCGTGTCGCGCCCGCTACCCTGGTCCGTCTTCGTGAAGCTGGGCCTGCTCAGGAAGGCCACCGAGGCGGTGGAGGTCCTGGGCGAAGCCCCCGGCTTGATCGAGCGGCACTCCTGCTCGGAGTGCGCGGGCTCGGGCACTCTCGACCTGCGCTGCGCCGAACCCCTGCAGCTCGCCTTCCGCTTCTCGTGCGCCATGTGCCGCCACGAGGCGAGGGCGCCGCGGGCGATGGCCAAGTCCCTCTGCCGGTGCGCAGGCTGCCGGAAGCGTCGAGCCAGCGCGCGCCGCGAGTTCGCCCGGCGCTTCCCCTTGGCCCTCGCCGGCCTTCATCGGGCGATGCGGGTGGCCATCGCGCACCTCGACCGCACCCACCGCACCGAGGCCGAGTGGGACCGGCTCCTCGCTACGGTGCTCGCGCGCCACGTCGTCGGAGAGCGCGGGCATCGGTTTCCCAAGACCCTTCAACCCCTGCGTGCGCTCCTCGCTGCCGGTGACAAGGAATTCTGGAGCGCGGTGCAGGCCTCAGGCGTCACCTTGGTCTCCCGTGGAGACCGGTTCTTCGTGTCCTGGCAGGCTCTGCAGTACGTGCCCCTGGATCACGAGGGCCTGCGAGTGGTCCTCGACGAGGAGGCGGCGAGGTCGTCCACCGGCTCGTAGACCGGTTGGAGCCCGTAGACCGGTTGGGGCTCGTAGACCGGTTGGCCGTAGGCCCGAGCGCCAGCGAGTCGGCGACGCATAGCTCCGGACGGCATGGAGTGCGGCGGCGAGCGCCAGCGAGTCCGGCAACTGGCCCCGTGTAGCAACTCGCGGGAAGCCTGCCTCGCGGACATCCACGAGCACG
>JACRCT010000057.1 GCA_016218885.1 Deltaproteobacteria bacterium
ACCGCCGAGTAGCGCCCCTCGCCCGAGGCGTGGGCGAGATCAGCTGCCCGAGAGCTTCTCCAGCAGCTCTTCGGTGCGCCTGACCCCTACCGCCCCCAGAGCCTGCCGCACCGTCGGGTAGTCCCTGAGCACCGACTCGACGGACTCGCGCCCGAAGACGAGCAGGTCGCAGGCCTCCACCACCGTCACCGTCGCCGAGCGTGGCTGGTTGGCGACCACCGCCATCTCCCCGAAGAACGCCCCCCGCCCCAGGTGGGCGATGGACTTGGCGGTTCCGAAGTCGTCGGCGCTCACCGACACCTTGCCGGACACCACGACGAAGAACTCGTCGCCCTTCTCTCCCTCGCGGCAGATGACCTCGCTCGCCGCCAGCTGCCTGCGCGAGGCAGAGGCAAGCAGCCGGTTTCGCCCCGCCTCGTCCAGCAGGCTGAAGAGCTTGGACATCTTCGCCAACTCGTCCGAGGTCGGTAGCGATGGGATGCTCATGGCGCCCCCACTTTTACCAAGCAGGACGCCTCGGCGCCATCCACGCCCCCTTCCCCGCGGGAGGGGCCGACCCAAAGTTGCCCTACGCGGAGGCGCGCCGTGCCCGATACCGAGAAGCCGAATCAGGCCGGCCCGTTCCCGGCCACCGAACGAGCCGAGCAGGAGCCCGAGGAGCTGGCTCTGGAGGGCAAGCTGGCCTTGGTCGTCGACGATGACCCTGACCTGTGCGAATTCGTGCGCCAGGTCCTCACCAAGGCCGGGTGCCGCGTCACCTCTGCCCAGGACGGAGCGGCGGCGCTGGCCGCCATCGCGCGGGAGATCCCCGACGTGGTGCTCCTCGACATCAAGATGCCGCGCATCAGCGGCGACGAGGTGCTCGACGTGCTCGCGCGCATCGAGCGTCATCCTCCGGTGATCGTCATGACCGCCGCCAAGCGTGCCCGCGATCGCGCCCTGAGGCACCGCAATCCCTACTACCTGCCCAAGCCCTTCGATCCCGCGCTGCTCATCGCCACCGTGGAGACCGCGCTGGAACCCACCGGCTGAGCCACTTCTTGGGTCCCTTCGCCGGGAAATCCTGCGCAGGATTTCAGACCCGCGGGGCGAAGCCTTGGACCTTGGCGGACCTGAAGGGTTAGCAGGGCAGGCGGATGGTGAAGGTCGTACCTTTGCCGGGCTTGGACTTGAAGGTCACCTCGCCGCGGTGCTGCTGGACGACCCGTTTGACGATGGCCAGCCCCAGCCCGGTTCCGTCCTTCTTCCCGGCGGTGACGAAGGACTCGAAGAGCCGGTCGGCGATGGCCTCGGGGATCCCCGGGCCGGTGTCCGCCATCCGCAGGACCAGCGCCTCGCCCTCCTGGTCGATCGACACCGTGAAGCGGCCGCCCTGGGGCATGGCCTGCGCCGCGTTGCGCGCGATGTTGTAGATGGCGCGCTTGAGCTTGCCCTCGTCGAAGCGGGCGACGCCGGTGAATCCCGCCTGGACCTTGAGCTCGATCCCCTTGCCTTCGAAATCCCGCTCCAGGAACTCGCGGATCTCGTCCGCGAACCGGTTCAGGAAGACCTTGCGCAGGAGGATGTCGGTCTCGCCGCGGGCGAAGGCCAACGTCTCCTTGGACATCCCGCTGATGTGCTCCAGCTGCTTGAGGATGATCTGGGCGCAGCGCTCCCGCTCGGCCTGGTCGAACTCGCTGACCATCATCTCCGCGTAGCCCGAGACCAGGGTCATGGGCGTGCGCAGGTCGTGGAGCACGCCGGAGAGCATCTGGCCGATCGCCGCCAGCCGGGCGCTGCGCTCGCCGGCGACGCGCTCGCGGGCCAGGGCGATGGCGCGTGAGACCTGCCCGGCAATCAACGAGGCCACGCGCAGGTCGTGCTCCTCGAAGCTCTTCTCCCGCTTGGGATTGATGAGCTCCAGCGCGCCGATGACGCCGCTCTCGCCGCTCAGGGGGACGCAGAGCACCGCCCGCGCGCGCACATCGATCTGCCGGGCGACGCGCGAGGCGAAGGCCGGGTGCTTGGCCGCCTCGTTGGTGAGGATGGGCTCACCGCTCTGGGCGACCTTCCCGGCGATGCCCTCGCCCATCTCCAGCCGCACCGTCTTGAGCTGCTCGCTGCGCGGGCCGAGGGCGCTCTTGAAGTAGAGGCAGCCCGACTCCTCCTCCAGCGTGAGGATGGAGCCGGCTTCGACCCCCAGCACCGCGATGGCCTTGGCGAGGATGGAGTCGACCACATCCTCCAGGCTGTGGGCGTCGCTGATGCGCCGCTCGATGTCCCAGAGCAGGTCGAGCTCGGAGACCGACTCGGCGAGCGCCTCCTTGGCCTCGGTGAGCTCGGCGTTGCGGACGACCTGCTCCTGGAAGAGGCGGGCGTTCTCGATGGCCACCCCCGCCTGCGCGGCGATGGCCTCGAGCAGGGAAAGGTCTTCGGCGGCGAAGTCGCCGTCGACGCGGTTGAGCGCCTGGATTGCGCCGAGGACCGCCCCGGTCATGTCGTGCAGGGGCGCCACGACCATGGAGCGGGTCTTGAAGCCGGTGACGTGATCGACGGTGCGGTTGAACCGCTCATCGGCCTTGGCGTCGTTGTGCAGCACCGGCTGGTCGTGCACGCAGGCCCAGCCGGCGATGCCGCTGCCCAGCGGCATGCGGATCTCCTTGAGGCCCTCACCCTGCACGACCTTGGACCAGAGCTCGGAACGCTCGCGGTCGATGAGGAACAGCGTCGAGCGCTCGGCGTGCAGGGCCTGGCTCGTGCGCTCGATGACCAGGCGCAGCACCTCGTCGAGGTCGAGCGTGGAGCCGACGGCACGGCCGATGGCCGCCACGCTTGCAAAGCGCTCCTGCGAGCGCGCCAGCGCCTTGAGGAGCGCTTCGGGATCCTGCTGGGAGACCGCCTTGAACGAGCCTGAGGACCGTGCCATGCCGGCGATTATCCGGGATTCGCGCGGACGAGGCGACCGCGATGGCGCCGAGCGGCCGGGCGCCCCTACCCCGGCTTGAGGATCGTCGCCGCGCCGCGCTTGCCGTCGAGCAGCACGCGGATGGGCTTTTCCAATCGCACGTGCCGGACGTCGGCGCTCTCGGCGAAGGGGGTCTGCTTCTGCAGCCATTCCAGGTCGCACACCCGCTTGTGGGCGGTGTCGCGGTGGTCGAGGTTGCAGAGAGTGAGGTAGCCGATGCGGAAGCTGGTGACGTTGTGGAAGAAGTGCGCGCCCTGCGAGGGCTCCACCTCGCGCTCACCAAAGGGCGTCTCGACGATCACCTTGGCTCCGGCAATCTGCGCCCACTTGACCGGGATGCCCAGCCGCGAGTCCGAGGAGCCCCAGCGGCCGGGCCCGACCAGCAGGTAGGGCCGCTTCTCCGCGGTCAGGCGGGCGTTCATCTGCCCGACCTGCTCGGCGATGGCTGGCGTCTCGTGCGCCTCCAGCTCCTGTCGCTTGACGAAGACCAGGTCGCGGATGCTCTCCACCACGCCGTGGCCCAGCGAGCGATCGGTGCGCACCAGGACCTGCTCGGCGGGCACGTTCTCGGTGTCCACGTCGGTCTCCGCCAGCTGTGTTCCCTGGGGGCGCACCTGCAGGACGCACAGGGTGGGCTCGCGCTCCTGCTGGCCCTTGGGCACGCTCTGGCCCCAGTCGCCGGCGTCGAGCGCGAACTCCACCTCCACCGGGCAGCCCATCCCGTCGCGGAACAGGCGCAGCACCTCGGCCAACGCCTCGGCCATGGGCACCGCTCCCCACTTGAGCACGTTGTGGAAGCTCACCACCCGTGGGCCCGCCAGCGAGAGGTCGTCGCGGATGGCGTCGTCGTCGGCGCGGAAGACCGAGCCCACCAGCTTCAAGGTCCCGTCGGGCTCGGCCTCGGCGACGTCGAGCTGCACCAGCGAGGCCTCCGCTCCCTGGGTGAAGTCGACCCGCTGGCGCGACAGATCCAGCGCCCAGAACTTGCGCTGGCTGAAGCGCAGGTAGTCCTGCGGCGAGCCGAACTGCGGCAGCACCGAGGGCGTCGCGGGCGAGAACTGCAGCACCGCCCCGCCCTGCACGATGGTCTGGCCCAACCCCAGCGCCACCATCGCCAGCCCGTCGTCGGCCTTCTGGGCCCCGATCGGGTAGTAGTTGTAGGAGACGGCGACTCCGGAGACGTGGGGATAGAAGCGCGTGCCGTAGGTGCGCCCCACGATCTCCTGGATGAGGACCGCCATCTTCTCCTCTTCCAGGGAGTAGGGGGTCCCCTCGATGTAGGCACGGGCGTCGGCGGAGTAGGTCGAGGCATAGACCGCCTTGACGGCCTGGCACAGCTCCTGGAAGCGCACCTCGGGGTCGGGGTGGTTGTTGGGCAGCATGTACGTCGCGTAGATGCCGGCGAAGGGCTGCAGCTGGCTGTCCTCGAGCAGGCTCGAGGAGCGCACCGCCAGGGGGCCCTTCATCTGGGCCACCGCGCGGCGCAGGTCGTTCATGGTCGACTCGGTAAGCCGCCCCACCAGGCAGCGCGAGAGCACCGCCTTCTCGTCCAGCGTCTTGAGCCCGCCGTCGAGGATGCGGTTCTGCTCGATGAAGCGGTCGAACTCGTCGGTGGGCAGCACGATCGAGCGCGGGATGTGGACCTTCAGCCCGGGGAAGCGATCCTTGATGGCGTGGCGGGCCAACACCGAGGAGACGAAGGCCAGGCCGCGAGCCTTGCCTCCGATCGACCCCTTGCCCACCCGCAGGAAGGGGGTCTGGGGCCCCGCCTGGTTGGAGGAGAAGTCGGTGATGACCCCTTCCTGCCCCTTGAGCCTGGTCTCCTCGATCACGGAGAGAAGGTACTTCCGCAAGCCCTCCGCGCCACCGAAGTCCGACGGCTTGGTCGGGCGCACCCGTGTGGCGAGGTCGAACATGCAGCGGGCCATCATCCACAGGGAGAAGTGGTTGCGGCTGGCATGGAACTCGAGCGCTGCGCCGGGGGCCGTGCGCACCACCTGCTCCAGCTCCCACATGGTCTTGGCACGCCCGACCTCGGTGCGGTCGGGCAGGCGGAAGACGAAGTCCCCGAAGCCCAGGCTCTCGGTCACGAAGCTTTGGATGCGCTTGAGCAGGTCGGTGGCGTTCTTGTCGGCGTAGTGCACCCCCAGCTGCGCGGCCAGGGCGGCGTTCTCGGCCTCCGCCGACTGCAGCAGGATGGGCAGCTCAGCGTCCTCGGCGCGGATGGCCCGCACCAGGGCAAAGCCGGCCCGGGGGTCCTCCTCGCCCCCGCGCGGGTAGCGCACGTCGCTGATGGTGGCCACTACGAAGTCGCGGTAGCGGCGGTAGAGCCCCATCGCCTCCTCGTAGCTGCGGGCCAGGAGGAGCTTGGGCCGGGCGCGCATGCGCATGATGCGGGTCAGGTCGTTGACCCCCTCGGCCGACAGGGAGTTCGATTGGGTCATCAGCTCGGCATAGAGCAGGGAGAGGAAGCTCGAGTAGCGGCGCACCGAGTCCTCGACCACGATGATGCAGCGCACCCCGGCGACGCCGGTGTCATGAGGCGCGTTGAGGCTGTCCTCGACCAGCTTGACGATGGCGAGGATGATCCGCGCGTCCCCGGTCCACCAGAAGACATGGTCGACCGCCTTGGCGTCCACCCCGCCCGGGAAGGCGTTGAGGTCGGCCTCGGTCAGGACCAGCAGCACCACGGGCATCGTGGGGTAGCGCTCCTTGACGCGCCGGCCGAACGAGGAGACGTCGGTGTCGGCGATGCGCACCATGGTCCTCACGAGGTCGAAGCGCCGCTCCTCGAGCAACTCCATGGCGCGCGCGCCGGTGGAGCAGTGGGTGATGCGGGGCGCAGTGGAGAGGCTGACCTCGGCGTTCTCGGTGAAGATGCGCTCGGTGAGCCGGCCGTCCTCCTCGAGAGTGAAGGCGTCGTAGGGCGAGGAGACGAGGAGGATCTCCCGGACC
>JACRCT010000058.1 GCA_016218885.1 Deltaproteobacteria bacterium
AGTTTCCGGCTTCCAGTGCTTGTGCCGGCTCTTGGGACCGCTCTCGTCGCGGCACTTCTGCTTGTGGCTCCCCGACTGAGGCATGACGCGCGGCTGCCTCCACCCGCGATGTCCTTCACGCGCGACAAGGGCAGCGCACCTCGGCAGCAGGTCGAGCTCGTTCCCATCGTCGGCAGGTTCGAGGGCGGCCGCGCGCAAGTGCTCCGCCGACTCGAGCGGGGCGAGGCCCTGGCGGCGGACGAGGTGCTGCTCTTTCGCTTTCGGCTTCAGCAGCCGGCGTTCGTCTACCTCCTCGCGCAGGCAGACCTCTCCCCGAGCGTCCAGGTTCTCTGGGAACCTTCGGCACCGGATGCCAAGACCGCCCCAGGCGAACATGAATTGACTGGCCAGGGCAGCGTTCTGTCGCTCGATCCACGGCTCCTCGGCGGCCACGTGAGGATCCTCCTCCTGACGGCGCCCACCCTGATGGCAAAGGAGCGGTTGGAGCAGCTAGGCGATCTCGACAACCGCGAGGCCATCCTCAGCGAGTGCAGCGGGTGCAATCTGGACCTCGTCAGCGTAAACGCCGCCCCCACCGCCCCATGACCTCCTTCATGCGCTTGCTCAGGACCGTGATAGTGGCATCCCTCGGCGCGCTGGCGGTCATCTCCCTGGCGGCCTGTGCCACGACGACCTCGAAGGGCTCGCTCCTCGCGCCGTGTGCCGCGCCAGGCTCGACCGATACTGTCGCCCGTCCCAAGCGCTTCGCGCTTCTCGTTGGGATCGACGATTTCCAGGACAAACGCTTCGGGCCGCTGAAGCACGCCCGATCCGACGCTCAAGCCCTCGCGGCCGGCCTGCGCGAGTTCGACGAGGTCGTCCTGCTCGGCAGCCCCGAGCAAACGACGCGTCCCGCCATTCTGGAAGCCCTCGATGCCCTCGGGAGAGGAGTCAAGAGCCCCCGCGATACCGTGCTGGTCTACCTCTCGACTCACGGCACGCTCGCTCAACGGGGAGGGCAATGGGAGCGCTTCCTGGTGACGGCAGACACTCGGATGGATTTGGTCGCAGACACCGGCCTTGCGGTCAACGAGCTGTCTCATCGAATCGAGCGTCTGGGCTCGAGAAGGGTGGCGCTGATTCTGGCCGCTTGTCACAGCGGGAAGGGCAAATCGCAGCACTCTGACGCGCTCGCGCGAGCGCTTGCCGGGCTGAAGGCCGCTCCTGTCGCCCTTCACGAGGTGTCCGAGGCTGTCGTGGTCTTGACCGCGGCCGCCTTTGGAGAGACGGCGAAGGAGGACGACCGCCTCGGACACGATGTCTACACCTACTTTCTCCTCGAAGCGCTCGGGAAGGGAGACCGGGACGGCGACGGAGCGGTGACCGCCAGCGAGGCTCATGACTACGCACGGGAGCGGACCTACGCCTTCACGCAGGGAGCACAACGCCCGACCGCCGAGGCCGACATCCTCGGGGAAGACCCCATCGTCTTGCGTGGGGCTCCTCGCTCTGCCGGCCGGCCGGTGGTGTACAGCTACTCCCCTTCCTCAGAGGGGCTCACAGTGGCGGTGAACGGAACGCTCAAGGGCACCCTGCCGGGCGGGGTGGCAATTGACGAAGGAAGGCAGCATCTCGAGCTTCGAACGGCTCGGGGAGCTGTCGTCTTCGAAGGCAGCGTGTCGCTCAGGCCCGGAGAGCAGCTCGAGCTTTCGCAGCTCATTCCGCGGCGTCCGCGTCTCCGCCTCGAAGCCGGTGCTGCCCTTCTCGTGCCCGCCTCTCCGGTCGCTCGGCAGGGATACGTTCCGCTCTCCCCGGGCGGAACGGTCCGAGCGGGCCAGGAGAACTGGCCCTGGGACGGGGGACTGCTATCGCTCGGCTTCTCCTTCTTCAAAGGCGCGGGCAAGGCGCCCGGATTCGGAGAGGAGCTGCCATACTCCTTGACCGCGGAGTTGCTCGAGCTCCAACTTGGCCACGCGTTCTATCCCAGCGACAGCTTCTCGCTCACGCCCAGAGTTGCCGGCGGCAGCCTCTGGGCTTCACGAAGGTTTAGGACCTCGATGTACGCGGCGGACGAAGCGCTGCGTGCGCCGGTCGCAAGTCTCGGGGCCGACGTGGACTGGCATCCTGACGCCCGATGGCGGGTCGGCGCGGACGCCGATCTCCTCGGCGCTTTCGCGAATCTGAACGGCCATGGCGGCCCCCACCTCCTCCTACGCCTCGCCATTCACGTGGCCTGGACGCATTGAGCCGGGCAGTCAGACCTGAACTACCAGTGCGCTTATTCTTGTCAGCTTTGCCGTGGTGGAGGGCGGCAGGGAGGGACAAAACTGGCCCCGGAGCTCACTACGGCAACGTTGCCGAAGTGGAGCTTCGCAGGGCCAGAAGGGGCTCCCAGCGGGGTTCACTTCGGCAACGTTGCCGAAGTGGGGAGCAGCATCACTATGACTGCTAGTTGAATTCTGTCCGGCGGCCTTGCCGACCTGAGAGACCGCGGCAGCCTCTCGTTGCGGGACGACCGGCAGAGACGCTCCATGGGAAGGAGG
>JACRCT010000585.1 GCA_016218885.1 Deltaproteobacteria bacterium
GGAACGAACACCAGCGCCGGGGCGATGCTGAACAGAAAGCGTGAGGCGCGCTCGGGTGTGAAGTCCTCCTTGAAGAGGAACTTCACCGCGTCGGCCAGGAAGTGGGGCACGCCGCCGGTGCGGATGCCGAGGATGCTGGCGCGGTTGGGGCCCACCCGGTCCTGCATCGCCCCGCTCCACTTGCGCTCGGCCAGCGTGAGCAGCCCGGCGAAGGTCATCAGCGCCGCCAGCATCAGGGTGACGACGTTGACGATGCCCCCGCCCCCGCTCAGCCCCGCCCACTGGCGCAGGGCGTATTCGCCCAGCGCGGCCAGGGCGTAGCAGGCCGCGGTCACGCCCGCGAAGAGCGCCGGCAGCCCCACGAGGACGAACAGGACCATCCCGAAGCGCAGTCTCACGGAGTGCTCCTCTCGCGGTAGCCCACCGGTCGTCCGTCGGCGGCTGCAGGCATGGCCCAGATGCCGCGCGGGTGCTTCAGGTAGCGGGGAACGGCATCCCAGCGGAAGCCCGAGAGCTCGGGGACGGCCGGGGCGAGCTCGCGGAATACCTCGCGCGAGCTCCTCCAGGTCACGGGGACGCCGAGCTCGGTCAGCAGCATGGATGCCCAGGACCAGTGGGGGCGGCTCTGACCTCGCGGAGGGTAGGCGGCCACCGCGCGCTGGATGTGTCCCTCGAAGTTGACGAAGGTCCCCTCGTCCTCGCTGTGCGGGCTCGCCGGGAAGAGCACGTGGGCCTTGCCCGCCACCGGGCCGAGGTTGATGCCCTGGACGATCACCAGGCTCAGACCGTCGAGCAGCGAGGCGACCAGGGTGGGCGCGGTGGGCACCTCGGCACCGTAGGCGTAGAGCGCCTTGATCTTGTCCTGGTCGATGGCCTGGCTGAGCGAGGCAAAGGGCTCGACCGCCAGGCCGAGGGCCTTGGCGATCCAGTAGACCGCGGCGCGATTGGGGTTGCGGTCCTCACGCAGCAGAAGGTGGTCGGCCTTTCCGGGGGCCCGGCCGGACAGGTAGATGCGCGAGAGCTTGAGGCCGTCCTTGGCGAGCTTGAGGCCTGCGAGGAGGTCCTCGACCGTGCCCAGAGGCGAGATGGCGAAGGCCAGCGCTTCGGCCCCGACCAGGGGTCGCAGCTTTTCGGCCGCCAGCCGGATCGCCTCTTCCTTCGGCGCGGTGCGTCCGCCTTCGCCCATGCGGCCGATCTTCACCTCCAGCGCGCGCTCGTGCTCGAGGTACTTGTAGGAGAGACGCCCGTGGTCGCACATCCACACGTCGTTGACCTTGGGGTTCTCGCGGGGGCGATAGCGATAGGTCTCGTTGTTGAAGTAGTCCAGGAACGTCGAGCAGCCGCGTGCGCAGCCCGTGCAGACCGAGGGGGTGGTCGAGAGGAAGAAGGCGCGGGCCTTGAAGCGGACATCGCGCGAGAGCAGGGCGCCGACGGGGCCCAGGTCGATGGTGTTGCCGGCGTAGTTGGAGTCCAGAGGCTGGCCGGGGAAGGTGTCGATGACCTCGCTCGAGCCGCGGCCGAAGACGCCCAGCTGCGGCTCGTGGGCGACCTCCTTCATGAAGCGCACGCAGCGCGTGCACAGGATGCAGCGCTCCTGGTCGAGCACGACCAGCGGTCCCAAGACCTTGCGCTTCTCCTTGAGGATCTTGGGGCCGACCAGCCGCGAGGGCTGATGGTCGAACTTCATGTAGTAGTCCTGCAGCTTGCACTCCCCGGCCTGGTCGCAGATGGAGCAATCGACGGGGTGGTTGAGCAGCAGGAACTCGAGGACCGAGCGCTGGGCCTCCTTGACCCGCGAGGTGGTCGTCCGGACCTCGATCCCCTCGGCGACCGGGGTCTGGCAGCCGGGGACGAGCTTGGGGGCGTTGGAGGTCTCCACCAGGCACATCCGGCAATTGGCCGCGATGCTGAGCTTGGGGTGGTAGCAGTAGTAGGGGATCTCGATGCCGACCTTGCGCGCCGCCTCGATGAGGTTGGTGCCCGGCGCGGCCTCGACTGGCACCCCGTCGATCTTCAGGTGCAGCACCTTGGGCTTCTCGGCCGCCGGGGGAGGCGTCGGGACCGCGGTCGCTGCCGGGAACGAGGTGTCGCCGGGTGGCTTGGGGTCGGCCATGAGCGAATCCCCTCTGGGAAGATGGCTGAAACGAGGCCTCCGCTCAGTAGCAAAAGGCCCCTGGGGCTTCAAGGGAATTGGCAGCCCCGGGAGGGGGATGGAGGAGGCAGCAAACCGTTGAGTTTTCGGGAGGTTCGGAAATCTCCGGGGATCGGCGCCTCGTTGCTGCCAGAGCTGGAAGCTTCACCGTCCAGACGTCCGGAGTGGGTCCTTACGAGGCGGGAGAGGAGTCCCCCGTTTCGGCGCACGCTCGATGACTGATGGTATGAATGGCGGCCGTGGCTGTCTTCCAAGGTCGCAGGGAGCTTCTCGACGCCTTTCGCCAAGGCGAGCGCTCGGCCATGGCCGAGGTCTACTCCTACTACGTGGATGAGGTGGCGCAGTTGCTTCGCCGCGGTTGCCGGCTGAGCGACGGCAAATCCCTGCTGGGCGTTCGGGACTCGCAGCGTCATCGCGATCTCCTGCAGGACGTCTTCCTCAAGGCGTTCGGGGCGCCCGCGCGCCAGTCCTACGACGGGCTGCGGCCCTATGGGCCGTACCTGATGAGAATCGCCCGGAACCTCCTGGTGGACGAGGCCCGACTCGGCAGACGTTTCGTGCCACTGGAGGATCCTTGCGGCGAGGTCGAGGTGCTGCCCGAAGAGGACGCCGCACCCGAGGAGGCCCTGGAATGGCGGCAGCTGAGCGCGGCGACGCGCGAGTTCTGCACCGGGGTCGACGCGCCGACCAAGGAGTTCATCCGCCTGCGGTTCGAGGAGGACCTCTCCCAGCGCGACGTCGCCGAGCGGATGCAGTGGACCCGCCGCAAGGTGCGCACCTGGGAGGACAGGGTCCGGGAGCAGCTGAGACGCTTTCTGATCCATCGCGACAAGCGCCGGCCCAATCCGGCCCCTGGCACGTAGGACTTGAGGTGAGGAGCTCGCAAGCGCATGAAGCCGCTGCCCGATAGCCAGCTCAATCGTCTCCTCGCGGGGCGCGACCAGCTGACGCAGGCCGACAAGGACGCCGTGCTCGAGCAGGTCTTCGCGCGGCTGCCCGCCGAGCCAGCGAAGCGATGGATTTGGGGCTTGAGCCCGGCTCTGCGATGGGCGTGCGCCGCCACGGCGCTGCTGCTCATGGCGCCGGCAGGCTACCTTCTGCTCGCGTCCCGCCCATCGAATGACGCGTGGACGGCCCGAGGGGGCCAGGCCGCCAAGCCCAGCTTCTCGGTCCTCTGTGCGCAGGCGATGACCGAGGGCCGTTGCGCCCGGGAGGGAAAGCTGCTCTTCCGTGTGGAGCCGATGGGGGCCAGGTGGTTCGCCGCCCTGGCCGTGAACGCCGCAGGCGACGCCATCTGGTACTTCACCGAGGTCGACCTGAGCAGTGTGGCAGCGAGTGGCCTGCTGGGTGTCGGCGTTCCGCTCGGACCAGAGCACGTATCGGGGCGCTACGAGGTGGTGGGCGTCTTCTCCGACAGGCAGCTGGGCAAGCAGGAGATCCGGTCCCTTCTCGACTCCGCTCGCACCTCGACCGTCCCACAGGCCGAGATAGTCCGTCGCTCGCTCGAGGTACTGCCGTGAAGCGGGCCTACATTGCCGGCTCGGTGCTGCTGCCGCTGCTTCTCGCCACGACGGCGCAGGCGAGGACGATCTCCTACGGGTTGGCCATCGGGAACAACGCTCCGCCCCGGGCGAGCGACACGCCCCTTCCAATCCTCTCCTACGCCGACGACGACGCCGTGCGCTATCACCAGTTCTTCTCTCGCTTCTGCGAGCGCTCGGTCTTGCTCAGCGTCCTCGACGAGGCCACGGGGCGCCGCTATCCCGAGGCGCTGGCGGTGGCCCGAGTGCCTTCGCTGGTGGAGCTGCGCGCCGTGGTGAGCGACCTCGCGGCGGGCATGCAGGCCGATCGGGAGCGGGGCGACCAGCCGGTGCTCTATTTCGCCTTCAGCGGCCACGGGGCGCGCGGGCGCGACGGCGCGCTCTTCCTCGCGCTGGCTGACGCCGAGCTCACGCGCGAGCGGCTCTACGGCGAGGTCCTGGAGAAGGTGCCGGCGGCGTTCGTCCACGTCTTTCTCGATGCCTGTCATGCCGAGGGCGTCGTCGGCACCCGGGGCATCCTCGGCGCCGAGGTCGATGCGCGCACCGAGCCGGTGAGCCCGCAGGAGCGGCAGCGCTTCCTCGAGACGACGGCCTTGGCCCGCTTCCCCCACGTCGGCGTCGTGCTGGCCACTGCCGCCGACCAGCAGGCTCACGAGTGGTCGCAGCTGGAGTCGGGCGTCTTCACCCACGAGCTGCTCTCGGCTCTCACCGGAGCCGCCGACGTGAACGGCGATGGATTCGTGGAGTACTCGGAGGTCCTGGCCTTCGTGGCCTCGACGAACCGGGACGTGGCCGACGAGCGGGCGGTGCCGCGCGTCATCGCCGCGCCGCCGCGCCTCAATCCCCACCAGCCGCTGGTCGCGCTGGGTTGGCAGGCCACCACCGCTGCCCAGCTCTTGGGGGAGTCGCGCCTGGGGCACTTCTACGTCGAGCTCGAGAGTGGGCAGCGCTACCTCGACGCCCACCTGAGCGCCGGATACCAGGCACGGATCGCCATCCCCGCGGGGCGGCTCTTCGTGGTGGCGGGTGAGCAGGAGGCCGAGATCCGGCCGATGCCGAGCGAGGTGGTGCGGCTGGAGGAGCTGAGCTGGCGCAAGCGGATGGTCGCCACGCGCGGGAGCATCGAGGCGACCCTGCGTCGTACGCTGTTCAAGTCGGCCTATGGCCCCACCTACTACCGGGGCTTCGTGGACAGCGCGGGGTTGGCTGGGGTGCGCTGGGAGCCCTCGGAGCTCGCAATGCGATCGACCGCCAGGGCGGCCCCGCGCAGGCCGCTGGCCATCGCCGCGTGGTCCGTGGGCGGCGCCTCGCTTATCGCCGCGGGTGCGACGGGAGCCATCGCCTTCCAGGCCAAGCGCGATTTCGACGCCACGAGGATCGAGCGACAGGCCGCCGAGGCCCGGGACAAGGTGATCCGCTTCTCGACCATCGCCGGGGTCATGGCCGGGGTCGCCGTCACCGGCATCGTCTCCGGGTGGCTGCTCTGGCCCAGCACTGACGACTGGAAGCTGGATCTGGTGGTTTCCTCTGATCGCGTCGTCACGGGATTGCAGTGCCGGTGGTAGCCGGCGGGAGAGCTTCCATGCGGCAGATATCGATCGGTCTTGTGAGCTCCGCTCTCGCCTCCGCGCTCGTGGCCGTGATCGGCGGCTGCGACCTGTCGATGACCGGCAAGAACCTGTGTAACCGCAGCTCCGACTGCCTCGAGGGGAGTTGCTACGACGGCGTCTGCACTCTCGTTTCATCCTGCCTGGCGCCCTGTGGCTCAGCTTGCTGCGACGACTCGCAGTTTTGCGATTTGGAATCCTCCCGGTGCTTGCCGCGCTGCATCCCCGATTGCCGCGGAAAGCAGTGCGGCGACGACGGGTGCCAAGGGAAGTGTGGCGGAGAGGCTGCGTGTGGGTCGGGACGCCAATGCAACGAGGCCCTCCATGTCTGCGAGTCCTGCACCGGGACCTGCGTGGGCAAGGACTGCGGAGACGACGGGTGCGGCTACAGCTGCGGCTTCTGCAACCCGTGGGAGCTCTGCAACAGGACCCACCGGTGCGAGTTCAAGCCCATCGCAGGCGATGCGGGAGGGGGGGGGAGCGATGCCGGTGTCGTCGGTCCCGGGGATGCGTCTGCCGAAGGCCGAGATGCTGCAAGCACTGGCGACACCGGATTCCTGGCGCGCGACGCCGGGGACGACCCGTCCGATGCCGGTGAGGACCAGGGGGCAGACGCAGCGGCCGAGCCAGGCCAAGATGCCGGTCTTGGACGGGACGCCGAATAGGTCCGCCTCCTGGGGGGGGCGGGCGTTTCCGCTCGCGAAGCCCTCAAGCGAGAATTCCGACCGGCAACGAGGGCGGCGGGCGGGCCGAGCCGCCTACGGTCGCGGGGAGCCGATCGCGGCCCAGTAGCGAGGCAGGTCCGTAGATGGAGGAAGGCGCAGCCGCCGTCCGCTCGGGTGTGCCAGGCAGAACGGACCAGCGAAGGAGGACCTTCCATGATCGACTTGCGCTTCCGAGCCTGCGCGGCCGCCGCCGCATGCCTCGCCTCCGTCCTTCCCGCGCCCACCTCTCGGGCATGTTCCGAGGGAGTCGGGCTGTGAGGAATGCCCGGCGAGGTCTTCGACCACGACGAGATGGGGGGCGCCGCTCAGCTCCAGCCGGACACGTAAAGGGGACAGGGCGGGGGCGTCGCGGTGCTCGGCGTAGAGAATGAGGTCGTCGTCGCCCTGCTTGACCAGGTAGAGGCCCGAGTCGTACCAGGCGGCGAAATCGCCGCTGCCGCGCAGCCGCTGGCCGAGCCTGGGTGAGGGTGACTTGCGCAAGTGGTGGACCAGGAGGACGGCCAGATCGAACTCGCGCTGCAACGCGCGCAGCGAGCCGAGGACCCGGGAGACCTCCTGGGCGGAATTCTCGTCGACCCGGGCGATGATTCGGACGAAGGGGTCGAGGATGAGCAGGCGAGGACGCAGCTCCTCGATGGTCTTGCGCAAGTCGGCCCAATGCTCGTGCTCGTCCAGGTAGAGAGCAGGGACATCGATCTCGTGGACCTGTAGACCGGCCAAAGAGACGGCTCGGGCCTTGGCAACCGACTCGAAGCGGGCGCGGAGCGCGCGAGAGCCACCCTCGGCCACGAACACGAGCACGGGCCCTTGGGAGGACACCGCGAACCGCCCGAGGGCGGGAGTCCCCGATGCGACGGAGACGGCCAGGTCGGCGGCGAGCCAGGTCTTCAAGGACTTCGGGAGGCCGCCGATGATGCCGACGCCCGAGGCCGCCCAGAGCGATTCGACGAGCCATTGGGGCTCGTCGGCGCCAACCGGGATGTCAGCGATCAGGCGAGTGGGCAGGGCCTTCGGGACGTGGGCTCGGGAGCGATCAGAGTGCTGTGGCATCGAGTGCCTCGCGCAGATGATCGGAGCTGACGGAGCCGCTGCCGGCGCGGTCGAGCGCATGGCGCACGGCGCGGTCCAGGAGGGCGGGAATGCCACGGGCGCGCTCGAAGAGCTCGTCTCGCAGGCCTTGGGGTAGGCGCTTGTCGTCGACGGAGCCGAAGCGGTGGAGCAAGAAGGCATCGAGCTCGTCGCGGTGCAGCCCCTCGAGAGTGCAGCGCACGCCGATCCGGCGCCGAAGCGGGAAGAGCGCAGGATTGTCGAGCAGCGTCTTGAGCTCTGGAGGACCGGCGAGCACGACGCTGAAGATCTGCGGGACCTCGTGGCTGAACTCGGTGAGGGAGCGCAGCTCGACGAGAGTATCGACGGGGATAGCGGTCGCCTCGTCGATCCAGGCGACGAGCCGAGCAGGCTGGGACGCGATGACGTCGGCGATGCTCTTGATGGTCTCGAGCGAGGAGCGCTTGGGTGACACCCTCAGCGCCAGAGCGAAGAAACGCACAATGCTGATGAGCGAGATGCGCGGTGAGGAGAGGTAGAGCAGCTGGTATTGATGGCGATCCAAGGAGCCGGACAGCTCGCGGACCAGCGAGGTCTTGCCAGTACCCGAGCCGCCAATGACCAGGCCGTAGAAAGGGCCTTGGCGCAGGGCGGACTCGATCTGGCTGCGTGCGGCGACCCAGTCGCGGTAGGGAAAGGGACCAGGCTTGGGATGGGCTATCGGGGCGAGCGGTGGAGTCGAGGGCGGTGGCATGGCGTGACGTTTCACGGTTACTTCCTCCTGTGCTTGTCGGGCGAATGGCGGCCGGGCCGGACCCGCTGCGCCAGGGCATCGAGGTAGGCCTTGAGCGGGCGGCGGTCGCCGAGGGCGCGGCGAATGGAGTCCAAGGCGGTCAGGGTGGCCTGTCGAGGCAGCGGGCCCATCGCGGCGTAGGCGCGCTGGACGAGCGCCGCCTCATCGTCAGAGCGTGGGACGACGCGTCCGACCGCCTCGGACAAGAGCGAGAAGATCTCCGGCAAGCCGAAGCCGGGCTCGGCCACTGGTCGGGGCTTTCCTTGCCAGGAGTCGTAGAGAGTCTGCAGAGGGCC
>JACRCT010000586.1 GCA_016218885.1 Deltaproteobacteria bacterium
GCAGACCGTCCCTGCTCCAAAGCTTCTCGAGATTGCTCAGGCCGCCCCGCGACCGCTCACGACGACGGGGAAGGTCTTCAGGACGAGCTTCACGTCCTCGCCGAGGTTCCAGTGATCGATGTAGCGCATGTCGAGGTACATCCAGTCGTCGAAGGAGATCTGGCTGCGGCCGCTGACCTGCCAGATGCAGGTGAGACCAGGACGCACGGACAGCCGCCGGCGCTGCCAGGCCTGATACTTGGCCACCTCGGTGGGAATCGGCGGGCGCGGCCCCACGATGCTCATGTCCCCGCGCAGCACGTTGATGATCTGCGGCAGCTCGTCGATGGAGTGCTTGCGCAGGAAGCGCCCGAGCCCGGTGATGCGCGGGTCGTGCTTCATCTTGAAGACCGGGCCTTGTTGCTCATTGAGGGCCGAGAGCTTCTCGCGCAGCTGCTCGGCGTCGACGACCATCGAGCGGAACTTGAGCATGTGGAAGGTCCGGCCGAAGCGGCCGACGCGAACCTGGCGAAAGAAGACCGGGCCGCGCGAGGTGAGCCTCACGAGTACGGCGACCGTGGCGAGCAGCGGGAGCAGCAGCCACAGCGCGGTCCCCGACACGACGATGTCGAAGAGCCGCTTGAGGGCGAGCTGCGCGGGCTTGGGCTGGATGGAGACGAAGTGATTGTAGCCGTCGGGCGACTGGTGGGCGTCCACGGCGCGGGCGCGATCGAAGCGGAAGCTGTACTGAGGCAGGGCGAACGGCACGCCGAGGGTCTCGCAGACCTTGATCGCTTTCTGGATGGCCTCGCCATCC
The DNA here is from genome assembly GCA_016218885.1 of Deltaproteobacteria bacterium. Taxonomy (GTDB): domain Bacteria; phylum Myxococcota; class Myxococcia; order Myxococcales; family UBA5297; genus JACRCT01. The sequence goes on from JACRCT010000586.1 coordinate 797, forward strand.
CGAGCCGGGTTGCCGGCGATGTACACCTCGTCGACCGGGATCTCGGAGAGGACGCGCGCGAGCTCGCTGACCTGGCCGAGCTGCTTGCCGGCCCAGCCCTTGGGGATGGGCTCCCTGGGGAAGGCGAGGTGCCCAACGACGCGCTGGCGAACGCGGAGCCGCCCGATGTCCGCGGCGGTGGTGCGGCCGAGCGGACCAACCCCGACGATGAGGACGTCGTCGACCGGCGCCTCGCGCGCCAGCAGGGGCCGCAGCGTGATTCGAAGGGAGAGCGCCAGCGGCAAGGCGACGGCGACGAACCAGCCCAACGAGGCGACCTCGAGGTATGGGGTGAGGACGGCGGTCGCGAGCAGCGTCAGCTCCATGATGACGAGCACGGAGACCATCGCCAGGTCGTCGAAGAGGGCGCGGACGGCCAGCGGATCGTAGTGACGCAGGGCCGTCGCCCCCAGGATCCAGGCGAGGAGCCCAATGCCGATCAGGGTCAACCTGGCGCCGGTGGTGGCCTCGGGAGTCGCGGAGATCGCGAAGCTCAACGCAAAGACCAGCACCGCGAGGTCAAGTGAGAGGTTCAACTTCGAGAAGACGCCCGGAGCAACCCGGCCTAGCCCGCTCGCCATGACTGCCTCCGTGGAAGGGCAGGGTATGGATGCCTACCTGGGCGGGGAGTTGCCTTTTCTCCACAGGTGGACTGGCAACACAGACCAAACGGGGCGTGGCAAGACGCCCCACGCCTTCCAGGTCCAGCCCTGGGCGCATCCCATCGCGCCTGCCAAGCAGGCCGGCAACCGACTATCGCGGCGCTGGTGCATCCCGGTCCGGATCGTGTAAACGAACCTTCCCCACGAGGTGCCTCATGCCGCTCTGGAGCAGGTTGTACAACGCCGTCTGGCTCGCATTTCTGTGCTGCGTGCTCATCCCGCGCTGGATGGGCAAGTACGCCGGGCCGCCCGTTCACGTCCTGCTTGGACTGGGCATGCTGGCCTTGACCCTCACCAATGCCCGGCGCCTCGCCGCCCTCCCCTGCCCCGACCGGCTCAAGCGCGTCAGCAAGGTCGCGGCGAACCTCTCTGGTGCCCAGCTCGTGATCGGCCTGGCTTTCGGTGCAGTCGCCCATATGTGGCCCGACCTGCCTGTCGTCGGCACGGTCCTGCACGCGATGCACGTCATGGTAGCCCTGGCCATCCTGGCTCAGTGCGCCTCGGTCGCGACTGGCCACGACATGTGGGAGGAGAGGGAGTGCGAGGCCTCCCCGCCGCCGCCCGCGACCCCTAAGCAGTAAGGAATAGGGCTCGCTGCGCTCCTTCCGGAGGCGAGCACGCCTTGCGGCCCGGAGACAGCTTCGTTCGCCACCATGACGTCGACCCGCGCCACCATCAGCGACCTGCTCTCGCTGCCGGACGTCGAGGTCAGTGAGCGCTTCGTCCAGGTCGAACCCGAGGTGCGCCTGCGGGTGCTCTCCTGGGTGCCTCGGCAGGCTGCGCCTGGCGCGCGCCCCCTGCTCTTTGTCGCGGGATGGGTCAGCGCCGTGGACGGCTGGCTCGATCTGCTGCGCGCGCTCGCGCCCTCACGACCCGTGCACTACCTGGAGACCCGGGAGAAGCGCTCGGCACTCATCGCCGAAGGAGCGCACCTGGGACCGGAGCGGTTCGACATTGCTCGAATGGCCGAGGACCTCGTCGTCGTGGCGCACGAGTTGGGGCTGGATGCGCGCGCAGTGGCCATGGGCAGCAGCCTGGGCGCGACCGTCCTGCTCGAGGCCCTCAAGGGCTCTCGCCTCAAGCTCGGCGGCGCCTTCCTCATCGGTCCCAACGTCCGTTTCCGGTACCCGTGGTGGGGCCACCTCGTGGTGCGGCTCCCCGCTCCGCTCTACTACTGGGTGGCCCGGCCGCCTGTGCTCTTCTACTTGAGGCACTTCCGGGTGGACGCCAAGCACGAGCCGGAGCAGATGCGCCGCTACGAGGTGACCCTGCGCGAGGCGCATCCCGCGCGCATCAAGCTCTCGGCCATGGCCTTTTCCGGCTACGAGGTTTGGCCTGAGATTGCATCCGTCCAGACGCCGGTGGCGGTGGCCTTCGCCCGCTCTGACTCGTTGCACGGTGAGGACGACGTGCGCAGGCTGCTCGCGGCACTTCCCCGGGGAGTGGCGGTCCCCTGCATCTCCAACAAGCACATGCACTTCGCGGCGCTCGCCGAAGACCTCCTCCGCTTCGAAGCCGCCATCTGATCCACGTTGACGTTGACGTTGACGTTGACGTTGACGTTGACGTGAACGGCGACGGCGACGGGCTTTTGGGGTCCGAAGGATTGGAAGGGTCGGGTCCGCTATTGGGCTTCAAGCCGTTCACGTCGCCGTCGCCGTCAACGTCAACGTCAACGTTCCGCGCACGCTTCAGAGCGCGCCGCACTCCTCGCCGCGCACGAATGCAGCAACGCATCTCGCTAGCGGCGCCATCCGACTCCAGACCAGGGCATGGTCCGCCCGGTCGATGACGATCAGCTTGGCCAGGGGAAGGTCTCGGGCGAGCGCACGCCCCATCTCCACGGGCGCCACACCATCGCGCCCACCGTGGACCACCAGCGTCGGCACCGTGATCCGCGAGACCTTCGAGGCCGTGTCGAATCGATGCCGCACCAGCCATCGCAAAGGCAGATACGGGAACACCCGCCTGGCGGCCTCTGCGATCGAAGTGATGGGCGAAAGCAGCACCAGCCGACTGCCCCGGCCCCGCGCAGCCATCTCCGCGGCAACCGCGGTGCCTAGCGAGCTTCCGGCGAGCACCGTCCGCTCCGCGCCCACGCCCAATTTCTCGCGCAGGTGCGCCAGCGCTGTCTCCGCTGCCTCGTAGCAACCCTTCTCGGACGGTGGCCCCGAGGCCTGGGCGAGCCCATAGCCGGGATACTCCACGACGAGCACGCCCAGACCGTTGCGGTGCAGCTGAACCGCCCAATCCTCGAGGTCCAGAAGCTGCTCCCCGTTCCCGTGGAAGAAGACGACCGTCGCCGCACCCGGAGGACCCTCGTGGTGCAGGGCGAACACCTCGCCCATCTCCGATGACAACCTCAGGAGCGTCCCGCCCATGACCGGCAAGGCGCTCGAGGGCGTTGGGGCCGGAAAGATCATCCGCCCCTGGAAGGCGAAGGCGAGCGCCGCTGCCAGCACCCAGCAGGCCATCAAGCCGGTGAACACGAGCAGCACCATGCGACGGACCTTCGGCCAAGGCTTGCTTTGGTTGTCCACGCCGACACTGTAGTCCTATACAACACTTGACGTCTGCCTCTCCTCCGTGTGGATTGACAACCCACATCGGAGGATCGCCGTGCCCTTCAGCTATCCCTACTTCCATCCGGCAGTGACAGTCGACTGCGTCGTCTTCGGGCTCGACCTCGCCGAGGCGGAGCTCAAGGTGATGCTGATCCGCCGCAAGCTCGATCCCTACAAGGGCAGCTGGGCCCTGCCAGGCGGCTTCGTGCACGAGGAGGAATCGCTGGATGAGGCAGCCAAGCGCGAGCTCACGGAGGAGACGGGGTTGGAGAGCGTCTGGCTCGAGCAGCTCTACACCTTCGGCGCACCCGGACGCGACCCTCGCGAGCGAGTCATCTCGGTCACCTACTTCGCGCTCCTGAAGTCGGCCGGTCTCCGGGTGCAAGCCTCTACCGACGCCGCCGAGGCGGCTTGGTTCTCTGCCGCCCATCCGCCGCCGTTGGCCTTCGACCACGCGAAGATCCTCGAGAAGGCGCTCGAGCGGCTCAAAGGCAAGGTCCGCTACCAGCCCATCGGCTTCGAGCTGCTGCCTCCCAAGTTCACGCTCACCCAGCTGCAGCGCCTCTACGAGATCGTCCTCGACCGCCCCCTGGACAAGCGCAACTTCCGCAAGAAGGTCCTCGCCACCCAACTGCTGCTCCCGCTCAACGAGAAGGAAGAGGGAGTCGCGCACCGGGCCGCCCAGCTGTTCCGCTTCGATCAGCGCACCTACCAGCGGCTTTCCAAGCAGGGATACCTGTTCGAGGTCTAGGGAACGCCGAGGCACGTCGCGTCCGGCGCTCGATCAGAGTGGGCGATCGCCTGGAAACGTCGGCACCCGCGACCCAGTCTGCCTCGGTCCGACCCCGGCGAGGACGCAGCGGCGACCAGGCGTAGGCAACTTTCCTCCTGCTCGACCGATAACGCTGCAGGGGCTTTGTGCGAAACTGCCAACCTCGCCCCCTTTGCCGGAGCCGCCGATGAAGCTCAGCAGCCTTCGCTACCCGGGCCCCACTCCCACCTCGCTCCCAGAGCGCGGCAGGACCGGGGAGCCGGCACCCTCGCTCCCACCCTGGAGTGACTCCGCCGAGTCTTTCCGTGCAGAGCGGCAGCGCGACGGCTTTGACAGCGCTCAGACGGTCGATCCGCAACGCGCAGCCTTGGCCTTGGGCATGGCTCCTCCACCCACGCTGGCACCGAGCTATGCGGTGCGTGGAACCGAGCCCGAAGCTTCCGTCCCCGGCACCTCTCTATCCATCAACGGCGATGCGGCGTTCCAGGAAAGGGTTCGGAAGGATCTCGAGGTGCTCCGCTCGTATCCCTCGGGTCGCGAGCTGCTCACCGCACTCGACAAGAGCGGCAAGAGCACCGCCATCGAGCCTACGACCTCCGGCAACACCGCCTGGGTCAAGGGAGACCGCTACTCGACCTACCAGCTGCCCGACGGCTCCCAGAATGAAGGGGCCAGCGCGTTGGTTCGCTACAACCCGGACCTCGAGATGATTGGCGGCGGGACGGAGCCGTGGATGAAGCGTCCGCCAGCCGTGGGGCTGTTCCACGAGCTGGTCCACGCCTACGACTACGAATATGGGTCGCTGCCCGACGGCTACACGGAAGGCGTCGACAACGCCGAGCGCGCCGCGGTGGGCCTCTCCTTTGATCACGACGACGACCCGAGCACTCCCGAGATCACCGCGCAACGCCCCACCGAGAACTCCCTGCGCAGCGAGATGGGCCTGCCGTTGCGCCCGAGGTATTGATTCCTCGCTGCGACGCTGACGAAGGCAACACAGGCAACGGGCGCGCAGCGCTCGGGGAGAGCGGATGTCCGAGTTCCTGGAGCTGAAGAGCGCCTCGGTCGCTTCGAGCAAAGCATCTTGGCTCTTGCGGCTCCATTTGAGGAACTGCGGGCGAGAGGGGCTCTGGCTCATCGATCGCCTGTTTCGCGTGGAGAAGACGGGGCTCTACCGAATCGACCCTTGGCGCGCGTACGTGCACGGCTTGGAGGGCAAGAGCCTGCTCGCCTCGAAGATGCTGGTGGCGGTCCCTCCCGGCGTTCACGTGGAGTTCCCGGAGATCCCCTGCGTGACGTGGCTGCCGGCCGGCGAGGCGCTGACCGAGACCCTCGCAATCCCCATCCCGCTGGCTGAGTCTCTGCCCTACGCCACGACGCCCCCCCGAGCACTCGGGATCGCCCACTCGGTCCGCGTGAAGCTGGGCTATCTGCCTGGCCCCGAGAGCTTGGACCTTCACCGTGGCGCCGACATCGCCGGGCTGCCCTTCGCCTATCCTGACTACTCATCAGCGC
>JACRCT010000593.1 GCA_016218885.1 Deltaproteobacteria bacterium
ACGCCCACAATGGACAACCCTCCGGGAAGACCGCGCGCGGACGGATGGTCTACAACGCAGCCATGGAGCTGCTCGAGGAGAGGCTCGGGCGGAGGTTCCTGGTCGTGGAGATCTAGCACCCAGGACAGCCGCTCCGCCGCGACTCAAGAGCCGGCTGGCGGCCCGCTCGTCGAACCGGCCGCGGCCGCGGACCCCGTCCCCGGCCGAAGCTTGCGCCAACCCTTCTGCGCAAGGAGGGCCACCCCCCAGCCGGCGATCGCGCAAAGCGCGCCCCAGAGGAAGCCCGCGAGCAGGTCGCTGGGATAGTGGACGCCCAGCCCCACCCGGCTCAGAGCCACCAGCATCGCCAATGGAAACAGGACCCACCCCGTGCGCCGCTGACCGAGGAAGGCGACGAGCGCCGCCGCGGCATTGTTGGCGGCGTGCAGGCTGGGCATCGAGCCTGAGGACGCGCTGATCGGCACCAGGAGGCGCACCGTCTCCGGAGGCAGCGCGAAGCAGGGCCGGGCGCGCGCGAAGAGGGGCTTGAGCACCCGCGCTCCGACCAGGTCGCACAGCGCCACCGCGACGATCCCCGCCAGGATGATCCACACCGCGTCCCAGCGCTTCCGCCAGGCGAAGTAGGCCGCGATGAGGCCAGCGGTCGCGAGCCCGAACTGGGGCATCGACACCGTCACGAACAGCGCGTCCAACGGCGCGAAACCGAGGCCGTTGACCGCATGGAAGACGGCGATGTCCAAGGCTGGCAAGCTCACGGGCAGGCAGTCTACCCGGCTTGCGTGAATCGTCACATCTTTCGCATCGCCCAGCGCACAGTGACGAGCAGCAGCCTTAAGCGCCGAATTCTTCGGACAAGGGTGGGGCGGTCATCTGCGTCGGCTGGCGAACCCGCAACGACACAAGGCGGGCTCCCGAAGGGAACCCGCCTCGTGATCGAAGAGATCTGGAGAGGCGACTTCTAGCGCTTGCTGAACTGGAAGCGCTTGCGGGCGCCGGGGCGGCCGTACTTCTTGCGCTCGACCGCGCGGGCGTCGCGGGTCATCATTCCCGCCTTCTTGAGGACGGGCCGGAACTCGGGGTTGTAGACGCACAGCGCGCGGCTGATGCCGTGGCGAATGGCCCCAGCTTGGCCGGAGAGCCCGCCGCCCTTCACGTTGACCGTGATGTCGAGCTTGTCCTTCTGCTCCACCAGCTCGAGGGGCTGCCTGAGCACCATCTTCGCCGTCTCGCGCCCGAAGTAGTTGTCGATCGGCCGATCGTTGACGGTGATGAGGCCCGTGCCGGGCTTGATGTGGACGCGCGCAACCGACTCCTTGCGGCGGCCGGTGCCGTAACCCTTCTGCGCCTGCTCTGCCATCGTGTTCCTCGTTCGTCGTCCTGCCCGGGTTGGGCGGGAAAGCTTTAGGCGTTGACCTTGTACTCGACCGGCTGCTGCGCCTGGTGCTTGTGCTCGGCGCCGGCGAAGACCTTGAGCTTGGTCAGCATCTGGCGGCCGAGCGCGTTGCGCGGGAGCATGCGCCTGACGGCGTTGATGACGATGTCCTCAGGGTGCTTCTCGCGCAGCTTCGCCGCGGTGGTAATCTTCAAGCCGCCGGGATGAAGGGTGTGCTTGTAGTAGAGCTTCTTGGTCTCTTTGCTACCCGTCAGCTTCACCTTCGCCGCGTTGATCACGATCACGTGATCGCCCGCGTCGAAGGACGGGGTGTAGCGGGGGCTGGTCTTGCCCTTGAGGATGCTCGCGATCTGGCTGGCGGCGCGGCCGAGGACCTTGCCCTCGACGTCGACGACGAACCAGCGGCGCTTGATGTCGGCCGGCCTTGCGCTGTACGTGCCCATCTTCTGCTCCGATTTCGGCTCGCTAGGAAACAACTCGCCGCGATGCCCGCTTCCTGGCGGCTCGCGAAAGCGCGTTCTTTTATGGGATGAGGCCGAACCTGTCAAGGGGGCTGGCCGTTGCCTCCCCCTCGCCCGCTCCCGAGAATCGCTCCAGTCAGAGAGCGGGTGGCCCCTCACCGCTGCGTGGAGCCGTAGATGACGTGGCAGGTCCCTCCCATGCATTCCACCCGCGCCAGGGGGCATGCCCCGCTCGCGCAGGAGGTCGGCTTGCTGCACCCCCGTACCTGGTACCAGCGCTCGACCTCGCGCCGCGGCACCGCGTCATCGCGCAGGCCCAACCCGCCCCCGCCCGTGCAGTCGCAGCTGCACCCCACCGCTTCACAATCGGCCGCCGCCTCGCATGCCTTGTCCACCTGGGCCTCGGGTGGTACGGGCGTGGCGGGCGTCGACACGCTGCCGGCTCCAGCACCCGTCGAAGGGCTCTGAGAGCCCTTGCATCCTCCCGAGGCGAGAAGGGCGATGACGGCGACGACGAGGCCGGGACGAAGCAGCATGAGGCCAGCCTCCTTGAAGGATCGGGGAGGCAGAGCGTGCCCCTTCTCGTGGGCCAGAGGCAAGAGGGCCTGTGTGGCCGGCCCTTTCGCTTGACGGGCCTGCAGTCGCGGAGAACCCTTGCCGCATGGCTACGCGATATCAGGTCACCCCGGCTGCACCCCACGAGCACTTGTTCGAGGTCGAGGCCACCTTTCCCACCTCGGCTCCAGGCCCGCTGGACCTCTGGATGCCCGCCTGGACTCCGGGCAGCTACCTGGTGCGCGAGTACGCCCGCCACGTGCAGGGCCTCACTGCCGTCGGCGCCGATGGTCGCGCGCTTGGCGTCGAGCGGCTCGACAAGGCGACCTGGCGGGTGAGCGGAGACGCCGGGCCCGAGCTGACCGTCCGCTACCGCGTCTACGCCAACGACCTGACCGTGCGCACCAACCACCTGGACGGCTCGCACGGCTACTTCAACGGAGCGGCGACCTTCCTCACCAGCGACGCGCACCGCGGCCAGCCCTGCGCGCTCGAGGTGCGGCTGCCACAGGGGTGGCGCTCCTTCTGCGCCCTCCCGGCGACCGGTCCTGGTCGCTATCTGGCCGAGAGCTTCGACGCGCTGGTCGACTCGCCGGTGGAGATGGGCGGCGCCCAGGTGACCTCCTTCGGCTTCACCGCGGCGGGCAAGCCCCACGAGGTGGTCGTCTGGGGTGCCGGGAACTTCGACCCGGTGCATCTGGCCGAGGACCTGCAGACCCTGTGCGAGGCCGAGGCGCGGCTCTTCGGGACCCTGCCCTGCGAGCGGTACCTCTTCCTGGTCCTCCTGACCGACAAGGGCCGCGGAGGGCTGGAGCACGCCTCGA
>JACRCT010000584.1 GCA_016218885.1 Deltaproteobacteria bacterium
ACTTCGCTCGGTCGGTGTCCAGCGCGGTGAGGAGGGGGAGGCTCGCGTCGACCGGGATGGTCACCTGTACGCCCGCCTCCGCCTGGTTTCCGGCGAGGTCGCGCAGCGCGTCTGCGGCGATCGCCACCGCGTAGTCGCCGTCAGCGTCCGAGGCGGTCACGACGTGTCGCCAGCGGTAGGCGGAGCCGGGGACGGCGGTCAGGAGCAGCTCACCGGGTCCTCGGACGGTGAGGGCCGGAGCCTGGAGCAGCGGCTCGGAGGCGTCGAGCCAGACCGCCAACTCGTCTGCGCGCCGCGCGCCCGGCTCCGGTGAGAAGCGCAGCGTCGCGGTCGGCGGGGTGAAGTCGAGTGTGAACAGGGCGCGGCGGGTGTGGGTCCCCGTGTTTCCGGCGGCGTCGGTCGCGGTCAGCACCAGGTCCACCGCGCCCTCCGGCAGCTGCGCGGCGGGGTCGGGGGTGAGGCCGAACCGGTAGACCTGGTTCGCCGACTCCTCCAGCGCGAGCGCGGGCCCGGAGAGGCCCAGGGTCGCCACCGGAGGCTGCTTCAGGGCCTCGTTGACCGTCACGCGGACCGAGAGCTTGCCGCCGCGGCCGAGCAGCGCCGGCGAGAGGGGCTCGATCGTGGAGAGGTCGGGAGGGGTGAAGTCGAAGCGGACGGGATCCAGCGGCGTCGTCCCCTGGTTGCCGCTCAGGTCGACGAGGGTGGCGCGCAGGGTCACCTCCTCCTCCGGTTCGTTGCCGCGGACCGAATACGCGAACCGGTAGACGAGGCCGTCCGCGCTCTGGAGGGTCAGCTCCACCGGCGGCGTCAGGCCCAAAGACACCTGCGGCGCGAGCGCTAGGGGCTCGCTCGCGGTGACCTCCAGGGAGAGGGTCGAGCCGGCGGCCAGCACCGAGCTGCTCAGCGCGCCCGTGGCGACGGGGGCCACGGTCTCACGGCCCGCCGCGCTCAGGCACAGGCTCAGGGCCGTGCTGCAGGTGTAGCCGCCGGGGCAGTCGGAGTCGCTCCGGCAGTGGATTCGTGCGCCCTCGGGGACCGAGAGGTCCGGGGCACAGCCGAGCGCCGCGAAGAGCACGAGAGAGAACCGAGCGATCGACGATCGGATCATGAGCGCATGGCCAATTCGAATGCGAGTGGCCCGGAAGCCCGGGTAGCGCAGGCCGTGACGGTGGAGCGCGACGCGGATCGGAGGTGGCCGTGAGCCCTCCCAAGCGTCGTCGATTCTGCGGCAGAAGCTACACCGCTCGCGCCGCGGCGCTCAACCGAAGGCCGCGCAAGCTCGTAGACCTTCGTGGGCTTCTTCGCGGCGGCGCGCGGCATGGACGACTCCTTCGATGTCCCGGAGCTTCTACCCCGGAGCGCTCGCAGTGACGAACGTGCAGAAGCCGTCGCGCGGTGGAACTCGAGCGTCCAGGTAGACGAGCCCATCGAAGGAGGCGGAAGCGGTATGGCTCAAAGCCGCTTCTCCAGCTCGAGAGCCTCGTCCTCGCCGAACAGCCGCGCGACCACCGCCAGGAAGTTGAGCTTGAAGCGCGACTTCGGCCCCATCACCTGCGGCAGGGTCTCGCGGTAGCGCTCGATGAGAGTCTCGAGCGACAGCGGGTGGGTCCGGTGGATGTCCTCCACGGCGTCGAGATCGTGCGCCTCGGCGCGAGCCGTCTTGAGGAGCACCAGGTCGTGGGCCTCGGGGATCTGCACCGATAGGCGCGCCAGACCCTTGAGCTCCAGTGAGACAAGGCGATCCTCGAAATTGTAGGGCGGCTCGGCGATGGCGGCGCGTTCGATGGGGACCGAGGCCGGGTCGCGCTTCTTCACCTTCTCCACGGCGGTCCAGAACGGCCCACGCGACGGCGACCAGAGATCCATGTCCGTGGTCGCGTGGGAGGAGTGGTAGCCCAGGCTCAGAGCCGCGCCGCCGATGAGCACGATGGTGCACGGGCGGGCCAACTCGGCGTCCACCTGCCGAAGGAACTGCTCCATCTCGTCCTGGGCGTACCTACGGGCCACTGTGTCTCTCGAGCGAGGAGCGGAAGGACTCGACCGACATGTTCATCAGGAACCCCCAGCGGCGCGCTACGGCAGGTGAGCGCTCCTTCGCCAGGCGCCGTTCGTAGTCGCTGCGCGCCACGGGGTAGAAGCGGGGCACGCGACGTCTGCGGTCATGGAGATCCGCTACCTGCCGGCATAGCTCGGGTCGGTCGAGCAGGTCGGCCGTCAACTCCACCAGCAATCCGAGCTCGGCCTTCAGCTTCCGCCTTCGTGCTCCCTGCTTCAGCGCCTGCCAGTCGAGATGATCGAGGTTCTTGGCGAGCACGACTGGGAGCACGCGCAGCAGCGTGCCGTCGCATCGAGCGGCCTGAAGCCCTGCCACAAGCGCATCCTCGAGATTCATGTGCTCTTGCGGATGCTCTCCAGCCAGCGGCGCACCTAAGGCAGCAAGGGTCTCGCGAAGCTCCTGTTGCCCCGCCTTCTCCGTCACAGGATTCGCCGGGATGCGAAGGAGCGCTTGGATGTGCAGCGCGGCTGGATGCGTCAAGTTGGGCTTCACCTGATCAGCACCTCTGACGGCCTCGACGCTGACGAGCCCCAGCCCCAGGAGGTTTCGAACCTCGACGGCGACCGACCGGGGCGTCAGCCCCGAGCGCCTGGCCATCTCGCTCACCGTGAGGCTCAGGCCCTGATGGAAGAGCAGATCCAGCACGGCAGCGCGTGTACGGGACTGAAAGAGGGAACTCGCCAGCGATTGGTACATTGCGTACCAAGTCTAAGAGATCGTCGGTCCTCGCTCAACCCCCTCCGGGGCAACACCTCTGTCGGTGAGCACTGTCCCCGTGAGCAAGGCGAACGGCTTCGTCTCGGCCGCGTCCTTGGCTGCGCGCTCGACCTCGAGAAGCCACTCGTGCGCAGTTGAGCTTCGGCCCCCTCTAGAGGCTCGAGCTTCCAGATGCCATCGGACTCCATGTGACGGAAGCCGCCCTGGCAAGCGTCTGCCGAATGTGGTGGAGAAGACTGCGATCCATCTTGGTGACGGTCTCGACTTGCACGACCCCATCCTACCCCGCTGCCAGGGTGGCCTTCTGGTAGAGGTGACCCGGCATGGGGTGTTCGAGGCGCCAGACAATCTGCATGGGCCGCTCCCCTGTGGCGGACTCCAACGTGGCAGGTCCCAAGAACCAGTAAGGCTCCGCGACGCCGTTGGATTGTTCCTGCTCCTCGCGAACGAACACGAGCACGCTGCTCGATCTTGAGAGGTACCGACGCCCTGTAGGGGTACCAGGGTGCGCGGAGTTCTGGCTCTCCCAGTGGAGCCGCGTCGGAGAGATCGCGTAGTCCCGATACATCGTTGTGGGCGAGAAGCCCGCCTCGGACTTCTTCAGCGTGACGAGGAGGAGATCCGTGCTCTGCTCCTCGACGAAGAAGACTCCTCCCTGTAGACGAGGGATGCCCTTGTCTCCACCGACTTGGAGGGCAGCAAGGATCTCGTCCTGGCGGTAGCGCGCATGGACGTGCAGCGGCACGTCCCCATCGGACCACGCTGACGTCAGGTCGCGGCGGGTATCGTCGAGCACATCGACGAGCTGCCCGAGCTCGCGGCGGAAGGTCGGGCTGGCGCACGCCACCTGAAGCCGGTCTTGAGCCTCAGAGGGTTTCCGCGAGTCGAGCAGCACAACCGCAGTCATTGCTATCAATCGGGCGCGTCGGGGGTGGTTGGCAGGGCCCGGACCGTCCAGAGCAAGCGACCGCAGGAAGTCGAGCCGCTCGGGGTCGTTGACGTGGACCAAGCCCCGCAGCCGGGCGTGCAGTGAACGCGTGCCGTCATCCAAGGGGGCCCCGCCGAAGGCGACCTGCCGCAGGGAGGTGAAGCTCCGGTTGTTCGCGTATAGCTCTGGGAGCGCAACGCCGGCTTCCGTGAGGAACCGGCCAAGGGAGGTGTCGGGGCCCATGGCTGACAGCTCGCCGGCAAGCCAAACCTGCCCGGCGCCGATGTTGCGCTGGATGTTCTCGAGGACTACCCGCTGCGCAGCCGGATCGAGCTGCATCGCGCAGCCCGGCGGCAGGTATGGGAAACCTGCTTCGATCTTCCGTGCGACCTGTTTCGTCGTACCACCCAGGAGCGCTCGGAAGCGGCGATCAAATCGGAATTCCTTGCGAGCGTTGCCAATGAAGTCGAGGACCGTGAGGCAAGGCTTCTCGGGGTGGAGGCGAAGGCCACGCCCGAGCTGCTGGAGGAAGACCGTTGCGCTTTCCGTCGGCCGCAGGAAGAGGATGGTATCCGCACGCGGGAGGTCGATGCCCTCGTTGAATAGGTCCACCGTGAAGAGCGCCTGAAGGGAACCTGCCTCGAGCTTGCGCACCGCTGCGTCGCGTTCCTCACCGGGTGTATCGCCGACCACGGCGACGCTGGCGATCCCCTCCCGGTCAAAGACTTCCGCCATGAACTTCGCGTGCTCGACCGAGACGCAGAACCCCAACGCTCTCATCTGCTTGGGCTCGGCGACGCGCCGGCGGACTTCCTGGAGGACCAGTCGTGCCCGAGCCTGCGCCCCATCGGCGACGACGTATCGGTCGGCGAGCTGACGCCGGTCGTAGCCCCAGCCCCTCTTCCAGGCGACATCCTCGAGATCCACGGAGTCCTTCACGCCGAAGTACTGGAACGGCGCGAGCAGCCCCTGCTCCAGCGCTTCCCAGAGGCGCATCTCATAGGCGGTGCGGCCGTCAAACCAGCGACGGACGTCGCGACCATCGTGCCGCTCGGGAGTCGCAGTGAGTCCGAGGAGCACCCGTGGCCGGATGTGCTCAAGGAGCCTCTCGTAGGTCGGCGCCTCTGCGTGGTGGAACTCGTCAACGATCACCACGTCGAAGTGATCGGACGGAAGAGTCTCCAGCTTCACGCGCGAGAGCGACTGAATGGTGGCGAACACGTGCTCGCTAGATTGGGGTTTCTCGTCCCCCGTCAGGAGCTCGCCAAATGCGGGCTCCCCAAGGACGGCCGCGAACGCGGCGCGGCTCTGCTCCAGGATTCGGTCGCGGTGTGCAACGAAGAGCAGGCGGGCACGCCTCAGCTCCGCGCGTAGGCGCCGGTAGTCGAATGCCGCGACCAGGGTCTTGCCGGTTCCGGTTGGGGCCACGACCAGGTTGCGATGATGACCGCGCTCGCGTTCTACGCGCAGGGCTTCCAACATCGGCTCCTGGAAGGGGTGCGGCCGAAGGTCGAGGCGCAACGCAGGGCCCGCGCCGCTGCCCTGCCCTCGCTGCTCGGCAAGAGCCTGAACCAGGCGCTCGCGGTCGCTGGAGGGATCGTACGGCCGGAACTCATCCGAGTCCCAGTAGGACTCGAAGGCGGCGCGGAACTTGTCGATGAGCAGCCCGGAGTCGCGCTGAGCGAGTCGTACGTTCCACTCCAGCCCTTCGTGCAGGGCTGCCCGGGAGAGATTCGACGAGCCAATGTAGGCTGTGTGCGTGCCGGATGCGCGATGGAACAGCCACGCCTTCGCGTGGAGCCTCGTGCGCCGCACGTCATAGGAGATTCGAACCTCGGCGCCCAACCCTGCGAGCTCGTCGATGGCGCGTGCGTCGCTGGCGCCGATGTACGTGGTGGTGAGGACGCGTAGCGGCGTCGAGCTGCCGCGTGCCCGAGCTCGCGCGACGAGCGCCCGGAGATCATCGAGCACGAAGCGGAGACCACTCCACTTCACGAAGGCACAGAGAAGGTCCACCCTGTCGGCGCTCGCCAACTCGCGCTGAAGCTCGTGCCCCAAAGAGGGCTCGCCGGTGGCATTCAACAGAAGCGCACTCTCGGACAGGGGCGTCTCGGGAAGGAGCACCGGAGCGAGCGCGTCGAGGGCCGGGCGCGGTCGCACCAAGCGCAGGTGGCGCGCCCCAGCGACGCGGGTCTCGCCAGGGTCAAGCGGCGCCTCGGAGCAGAACTCCGAAGCTGCATCGGCGAGCGCGCTGAGGAGACGGTTGAGGATCACCACTCGTGCCTGCTGGCGGTCCTTGGCCTCTCCCCTGACGGAGGAGAGCACGCGCTCGACGAGCGGTCGGAGATGAGCGGCGATGAACGCCGGAGTCCGGGCTACGTCGAGGTCAGCGACATCTACTTGTCGATCAGCGGCCAGGTCCACGAGCTTGGCGAGAGCTTCGTCGAGTAGGTGGTCGTAGACGCCATCCTCGAGGCGCTGGGACATGGGGCAATGCTACTCGAGGTGCGGATACGCTACACCTGCTCGGAACCGCACCGGCCTCTCGCGGAGACGGGCAAGGCGCGCTCCGATTCCAGACCTCCTGACCTACTTCTCGCGCAAGATGCGACGCAGCGCTACCTGCACCTCGCCCCGGCAGCGACGGACCAGGCCACCGCCCTGCTCGACAAGGGAGCGGACCTGGCCGCGTCCGCTGAAGCCCCCGTGCAGCCCTCGAACGTGGTCGATCTCTACCCGAGAAACGCAACGCCAAGACCCTCCGGCGGCGCTGTTCGAGCTGCTTCGCCAACTCGATGAGGACGACACAGGATGGAGGGGCGGGGAGCATCGGAGCCGGCGCTCCGTGCTCCCGCCCTCGTGGGAGGAAGCGATGATGGGCATGCCGATTCTTGGCTCCCGCCTCACGGGAGCGTTCCTCATCGTGGCGGGACCAACTGTTGCCACTAAGCCATCTGCTGGCTACGATTGTTCCCGGTCCGCCATCGGAGCCTGCCACGCGCAATGCAGTCAAGGTGCTGCCCTCGACCTTCACCTACGCCCAGGCCCGTAGGCTCGGCTTGTCAAAGCGCGGGTTGTACCGCCTGCGCGACGAGGGGATGGTCGAGAGCCTTGGCCGGGGTCTCTATCGCCGTCGCGACCGCGAGGCGGGCGACCTTGACCTCATCGAGATCGCGATGCGGGCTCCAAGCGCGACGCTCTGCTTGGCGACTGCGCTCGCTCGCCACGGCCTCTCAGACGCGATCCCCAGCTCGCTCGACGTCGCCATCCCCCGGACAGCGCGCCCTCATCCGACGCGCGTGCCCGTCACCTGGCACCGCTTCGCCCCGAAGACCTTCGACATCGGCCGCGAAGAGATCCCTCTCGGGGATGATGCACGCATCGGCATCTACAGCCCTGAGCGATGCATCATTGACGCCTTCCGCATGCGCTCGCTGGAGGGAACGGAGCTTGGTCGGGATGCACTGCGTCGCTGGCTGAAGAAGCGCGGCTCCCAGCCAGCCTCCCTCCTGAAGCTCGCCAAGGCGTTCCCCCGTGTCCAGCGCGCGCTGCGCGAGACCCTGGAGATTCTCTCTTGAGAGTCTCCAGGCCGACCAAGGCAACCGCTGCGGGCAGCGCCTATCTCGCCCTTCGTGCCAAGGCCCGGCGAGAACACCGCCCGACGGACGAGCTGCTCCAGCTCTACGTGCTGGAGGGCTTTCTCGGCCGCCTCGCCTCGTCGCGGCATGCCTCGAAGCTGGTCCTCAAGGGAGGGGTTCTGCTCGCCGCCTACGACGTGCGTCGCCCCACCCGCGACGTTGATCTCCAGGGCCGGCGAGTGGCGAACGACAGGACGAAGGTGCTCCGGCTCATCAAGGACGTCGCGGCTATCGAGATGCCGGACGGCCTGACCTTCGCCACCGATGCGGCAATGGCCGAGACCATCCGCGACGGCGAGGAGGAGGCCTGCGGGATGTCGCGCTCACAAGCCTCGGCAAGGTTGGAGGTAGGATGCGACGGCATGGGCGACCTAGTGTTTCTTGATCGGAAGCGGGCTGCACGCGGCGGGGTTCTGCCCCAGGAAGGCCAGCAGACACCTGGCTCCGACGCATCGATGACCAAGAGCAACGGCTTCGAGTACGTCAATCGCAAGGGGCTGCGCTACTTCCTCTGCGAGACCAAGACCAAGACGGGCAAGCCCCGCTACGTCTTCTCGCGGGAACCCACCGGCACTCCGGTCGCAACGATTCCCGGCGGCTACGAGGTCGCCGAGAGCGTCAACGGCGTGGTCTCCCTGCGCAAGGCGGGCTCTTGCCAGATCCGCGAGGAGGAGATCGCTGTGGTCAAGAGCGCGCTCGCCAAGCATCCCCGGCTCCGGCGGTGCAAGGTGGACGCGCGCAAGCGTGAGCTGGTCGTCTATGAGGCACACGTCGAAGGGCTGAAACAACTCGCCAGGGTGTTCCCGGGCCGAGAGCGCGCCCTCGAGCGCGTAGCCGACAACGCGCCGCTCATGCCGGTGTTGCGCTTCCTCCTCGATGACGACAAGGAGCGCATGTTCGTAATCGAGCGGATGGTCTACCGGGGGAGTGGCGGGTGGCACGGTCTCGACGGCGGGCCGCTCGAGGAGCTTGCCGAGCGGTACGTCCGGCACATCGGCAGGGAGTCGTTCTTTGAGCTGACGTAGAAGGAGCTCGTGCAGCGTGACGCTCCCGGGTGACCGTCCGA
>JACRCT010000578.1 GCA_016218885.1 Deltaproteobacteria bacterium
CCCAGCTTGACGAAGCTCTGCTTGAACTGGCCAACGGCGAGCATGAACTCGTTGGAGGCCCGGAACACGCCCATCGCATCGAGCAGCTTCACGAACGCGCCGACGCCCATGGCCTTGAAGAGCTGCACCGCAGCGTCGGCGCCGCGCTGGCCGGCCTTGTGGATCTCGGAGGCGGCTACCGACTCGGGGAAGGGCAGCGACTTGTCCTCGACCATCACCCGCCTAAGGATGGTCACGAAGAGAATGCCCAGAGTGCCGCCGACGATCATCAGCGCTGACGCGGTCAGGTAGTCGGTGAGGGAGTTGAAGGACCACAGCTTGAGGATGACGAAGGCGGGGATGGTGAAGATGGCGCCCGCGGCGATCGACTCGCCGATGGAGCCCACGGTTCGTGCGAAGTTCTCTTCGAGCAGCGAGCCCTGGAAGAGCTTCAGCACCGCCATGGACAGCACCGCCGCGGGATAGGTCGCGGCGATGGTCATGCCGGCCTTCAGCCCGAGGTAGGCGTTGGCCGCGCCGAGCACGACGCACATCAGCAGGCCGAGGATCAGCGCGCGGATGGTGAATTCGCTCAGGACTGGGGTGGAGGCCTTGCCGCTCTCGGCGTTGGCGCCGGCGGGTGGGCCGCTCGACTGGGGGGCATTGCTCATGCGGGACTCCCTGGGCACCGCCGGAATTGGGGTCCGGGGCGCGGGTCGGATTGTCTACTGCTTTGAAAGGCGGGCCATTTTACAGATCTGGACGCGCGTGGCGAGCGGCGATTTCGGCCATGTCGTGGGTCGGGTTTGGCCAGCTTGACGCCTACCAGCGGAACTCGATGCCGAACCCCTTCAACCCGAAATCGCGGCTGACGAGCTGCACGCCCTCGATCTCGCTCTGAGCGGCTAGCATCCGATCGAAAGGATTCCGGTGGGCCTGTGGCCACGAGCCCGCATGCTGAGTGCGTCGTCGTTGCAGGAACGGCACCCCCGCGCCGTCGAAGAGCACGGAGGCCGAGGTGCCGGCCCACGACGCCCGGGGCGTTGCCGAGGCCCACGCGAGCTCGCGCTCGCATTCCGGCCTTCGGCCACGTAGCCTGCCGCCCACTTTCCCGAGGAGCCCAGATGGTCCCCGAGCCCCGTGCCCTGCTCATCGACCTCGACAACTGCATGCAGCAGCTCGCTCAGCTGCCTGATGCCCTCCAGAGCTACTCCAGGGTGATCGCTTGCTTTGGGGGAGCCGAGCCGAGGGTGCCGCTCAAGCTGGTTCCGCTCTTCGCAGCAGCCATCAGCGCCGGGACGCTCGAGATCGTCAGCATGCCCAAGAAGGGCAAGAACGCTGCCGACTTCGGCTTGGCCTTCTGGGCCGGAAGGCTGGTGGCCGAGCTACCCGCCAACACGTCATTTGCCGTGCTCTCCCGTGACGCCGATCTGGACCATGTGGTGGAGCTTCTGAAGATGGCGGGCCGGCACGCGGTGCGCGTGAGCGACGCCAAGCCAAGCATTCCGGCGAGTCAGCCCTTCATCTCGTCGCGGGAGATCGACGAGGCGGCTGGGGAGTACCGCTCGGCAGTGCTGGATTCAGTGACGAGCCGGCCGTCCAAGAAGGCCGCTCTTCGCAACAGCATCAAGGCGCACTTCACAGGACGAAAGAGCGTCGATGCTGACGACGTCTTGCGAGCGATCCTGGCCAAGGGTTGGGCGACCATCGACGGGTGCGGCCGGGTGAAGTACGGGGCGACGGTGGTGGAGGACGTCCCCTTCTGATGGCTGGGGCAAGAGAGCGAGCTGGAGCTTGGCCCCGAGAGCTGATGCCTGGCCAACGAGTCGCTCGATCGTTCGGAGTCGCAGCCTGGTGCCCTACTGCGGGTCCCTCCTTCCAGTTGACCCGGGTGCTAGCAGTTGCCAACATCTACTAGCAACATCGAGCCAGCATGGGAGGCGACCGAATGTCCCAGACCCAGCTTGCAACGCGCATCGACAGCAGGGTCAAGAGAGCCCTCGAGACCCTCTGCCACGAGCGAGGCCTGAAGATGGGACGCTTCATCGAGGACGCGATACTCGACAAGCTCGAGGAGCTGGAGGATGTCGAGGACCTCAAGAGCATTCGTCACGAGCCCACCCGTCCTCTCGCAGACGTCCTGCGTGACCTGAAGCTCGATGCCAAGCCTTAGGGTCGAAGTCTCCGCAACCGCCGAAAGGCAGCTCCGTGGGCTTCCACGGGAGGATCAGCTGCGGGTGGTGCGTGCGATCGGTCGACTTGCCGAGGAACCGCATCCTCGCGGTTGCCGGAAGCTTGCCGGATACCGCGACGTATTTCGGATTCGCGTAGGGCTCTATCGGGTGCTCTACAGCGTCGATCGGGCGAAGATCGTGGTCGTGATTCTGAAGGTAGGCCATCGCAAGGACGTGTACCGATGACGCCGCTCTCGAGCATCTGTGCCGTGCACGTGCACTGGTGCTTCGCGAAGCTGGCGGCCACCTGGCTTGAAGAAGGGGCAGGCCTACCGTCCGCAGGAGATCGCGATGCCACCCACTGACGAAGAGGTCTTCGAGGCACCCTTCCCGGGCCCGGAAGCGCTGCGCCCGCACATCGGCAACGTCGTCGCGTACGACTCCGCCACGGGCGAGGTGCGAGACTCGGCGAGCACCTGGGAGGAACTGCTCGGCAGGTGCACCGACCAGATGCTCGATGGCCTTCGGTTGCTCTATGTCCCAGGCACCCGGTTCATCACATGAGGTTCGCTTTCCAGCGTCCCTCTGGCTGACGGCGGCCTCGCGGATCCCCGCCCGCTTCTCTCGGTGAGCGTCCAAGGACCGCGGCTCTGCAGCGCTCGCGGGCATGCTCGTGGATTCCGGGGCCGTACCCGTCCTCGGGGTGCGCGACTTCTGCAACCGCCATGTCGTGAACTTCGATGCCGCGCGGCTGAAATCCGAGAAGCCCTTGGCCGCGAGCAGGAAGCGCTGCCCTGAGCTCGCCCAGTGCCGCCAGACGGGGAGGCAGATGAGTGATTACGGCTACTTGGGGCCCGGGAGTTCTATACGTATAGAACTCTGCCGGTCGCCCGCGGGCGTGCGTGGCTGCTCCGGACCTAGTCCACGGTGATCGACTTGCTCACGTTCTTGGGCACGTCGGGGTGCACCCCGTGGTCGCGCACGCCGAGGCGGTCGAGGTACTGGGCCTTGAGCAGGCTCATCTTCAGGGCCAGCCTCTGAAGCACCACGGTGGAGGAGAACACGGTCATCAAGGTGTCGTTGGTGCGCGGCAGGGTGATGTAGACGGCGCGGTAGTTCGGGTTGTCGGCGGGGGGCTTGAGGGCCGCGGCGCGCAGGGCGGTGTTCTCCTCGGCGATGGCCACCGTGAACGAGCCGCGGATCTTGTGGGTGTTGAGCGCGGAGATGGTCAGGCCCACGTCCCGCTCGTCGGGGCCGGTGATGTAGAGCAGTGGGTAGTCGGCGTAGAGCGCGGCGCAGCTGCTCTACCTGCGGCCCTCGATGCACCTGTTGGCGACGCGCATCAGCGCCGTGGCCCGGGAGGGGGCCCTCAAGATCCGCGAGGTGGTGCTCAACCACGCCGAG
>JACRCT010000040.1 GCA_016218885.1 Deltaproteobacteria bacterium
AGGGCTCGAACTTGCGCGGCGGAGCCGGTTCCTTGTCGACGATCTCCTTGAAGAGCGCCAGCTCGTTAGCCCCTTGGAAAGGCCGAATGCCCGCGAGCAGCTCGTAGAGCACGACCCCCAAGGCATAGAGGTCGATGCGGGCGTCGGCATCCGGCGAGGTGCCGATGATCTGCTCAGGGGCGAGGTAGGCCAGCTTGCCCTTGATGACCCCGACCTCGGTCTTGATGGCGGCAGTCGAGATCTTGGCGATGCCGAAGTCGAGGACCTTGGTCACTCCCTTGAACGAGATCATCACGTTCTCGGGCGTGATGTCGCGGTGGACGATCATCATCGGCACGCCGTTCTCGTCCTTGAGGGAGTAGGCGTACTCCAAGGCATCGCACACGGCGACCACAGTGCGCGCGACGAGCCAGAAGGGGAGCTTCCCCCCGGCCTTCTTGACCGACCGCTCGATGCTGCGCAGCGTGTGGCCGGAGACGAACTCCATGGCGATGAAGTAGGACTCGCGCGCCTTGCCATGGTCGAAGATGGGGACGATGTTCGGGTGGTCTAGGACCGAGCCGAGCAGCGCCTCGCTGATGAACATGCGGACGCAGGCGGCATCTTCGGCCAGATGCGGCAGCAGGATCTTGAGTACGAAGGTCTTGCGGAAGCCGCTCTCTCCCGAGAGACGAGCGAGCCAGACCTCTGCCATGCCGCCCACGGCATAGCGAGAAGTGAGCACATATCTGCCAACCTGCTCGCCGGCTTCCATCGTCGGGAGATTGTCCCTAGTCGAGATCGTGGGAATGCGCTTTGGATTGTGTGTTCAGAACACTGGTCTTCGTCAAGAAAATTGACCGTTGATTGACGGTTCAGTCAACGACGCATTTCCGAGTACAGGGTACCGGGTTGGGCGAGCCTTGTCGGCACCCCCAACAGGGGTGGGTGCCCTCGCACCTCGAAGACGTCGGCTTCCGGTCGTTGCCAATGGGCTATGGGGAGCGCTTCGTTTCAGGTTCTGACGTCTCGGGCCACCGCTCCACTGGGCGCTTGCGTCCCTTGGGCGCACGTGGTGGCTAGGCGTTCGCGCTCTCGAGAACGAGGTGATCCATGGCCGAGCTGGCAGCGACACCGGCCCCGCTGGCATCCACGGCGGGCCTGGAGAAGGACCGCTCCTACCTGTGGCGGCGGCTGCACAGCTTCACCGGGGTCCTCCCGGTCGGGGCTTTCATGCTCTTCCACCTGTTCGAGAACATGGCGGCGATCGGCGGCGAGAAGGCCTACAACGCCGGCATCGCCCACCTCGCGAGCCTGTTGCCCATCCCGTACTTCTTCCTCATCGAGATCGGCGTCATCGTCCTGCCCATCGCCTACCACGGCCTGTACGGCGTCTACTTGGCGATCGAGGGGAAGCCGAACGTCGGCGCCTACGCCTTCCGCCGCAACTTCCTGTACCTGGCGCAGCGGGTGACAGGAGTGATCGCGCTGCTCTACCTGGCCTATCACGTGGTCTCGCTGCGGGTGCAGATCACCATGTTGGAGGCCGGGGGCAAGGTGTCCGGCTTCTCCGGTATCGAGGGGCACCCGGGCTACGTCAGCTTCGGCGACATGGTCCAGCACTATTCCAACCCGCTCGTGCTGGGCTTCTACTTCGTGGGGACTCTGGCGTGCGCCTTCCACCTCGCCAACGGCCTCAACGGCTTCTGCTGGACCTGGGGCATCGCGGTGGGGGAGCGGGCGCGCAAGGTCGTGGAGTGGCTGAGCTGGGTCGTCTTCATCGTCCTCTCGGTGCCCTTCCTGCACATCCTCTACAGCTTCCGCCTGGCGGGCGGGCACTAGGAAAGGATCCCCATGGTGTCTGCAACGAAGAGGCCCCGTTTCGTCGTCGTCGGGGGCGGCCTGGCCGGCCTGACGACCGTCCTCAAGCTGGCCGAGGCGGGCCAAGAGGTGGACCTGTTCTCGGTGGTGCCGGTCAAGCGCAGCCACTCGGTCTGCGCTCAGGGCGGCATCAACGGCGCGGTCAACACCAAGGGCGAAGGCGACCACCCTGACCTGCACACGCGCGACACCCTGCGCGGCGGCGATTTCTTGGCCGAGCAGCCGCCCGTCAAGGGCATGTGCGAGGCGGCCCCGGGGATCATCTACCTGTTCGACCGCATGGGGGTGACCTTCAACCGGACTGATGAGGGGCTGCTCGACTTCCGGCGCTTCGGCGGCACGCTGTTCAACCGCACTGCATTCGCCGGAGCCACGACCGGCCAGCAGCTGCTCTATGCGCTCGACGAGCAGGTGCGCCGTTGGGAGTCCGAGGGGCGGGTCAAGAAATACGAGTATTGGGAGTACCTGGGGATGGTGAAGGACGGCGAAGGGGCCTGCCGCGGCATCGTCGCCGCCGACCTGCGCACCCTCGAGGTGCGCTCCTTCCGCGCCGACGCGGTGGCCTTGTGCACTGGCGGCATCGGCGCCATCTTCGGCCGCTCCACCAACTCCACCTCCTGCACCGGCGCCGCCGCCTCCAGTGCCTTCCAGGAGGGAGCCCTCTACGGCAACCCGGAGTTCATCCAGGTTCACCCCACCGCCATCCCCGGGGAGGACAAGCTGCGTCTGATCTCCGAGTCGGTGCGCGGCGAGGGCGGACGGGTCTGGGTCCCCAGCGACGGTGGCAAGGACGAGCGCACCGGCCAGCCGCGCCCGCCCAAGGGCGAGCCCTGGTACTTCCTGGAGTTCTACTACCCGAAGTACGGCAACCTCGTGCCTCGCGACGTTGGCACCCGCGAGCTCTTCTCCGTCTGCCGCCAGCTCAAGCTGGGCGTGGGCGGCGGCGACCAGGTCTACCTCGACGTCACCCATATCCCGGCCAAGAAGCTCAGCGAGAAGCTGGGGGGGGTGCTGGAGATCTACGAGAAGTTCGCCGGCGCGGACCCGCGCCGGGTGCCCATGCGCATCTTCCCGGCCGTGCACTACACGATGGGCGGGCTGTGGGTGGACTACAAGGCCAGCCTCCAGGGCTCCATCGTCGCCGGAGCGCCCGAAAACCAGGCCACCAACATCCCGGGGCTCTTCGCGATGGGCGAGTCGGAGTACCAGTACCATGGCGCCAACCGGCTGGGCGCCAACTCGCTTCTGTCCTGCGTCTACGCCGGGCTGATCGGCGGGCCGGCCATGGCCAGCTACGCAAAGAACCTCACCACCTCCACCGCCGCGCTCAAGGACGAGCTCTTCGAGCAGGCCCGGCTCAAGTGGAAGGAGCGGCTGGAGAAGATCCTCAAGATGGGGGGAAGCGAGAACCCCTTCGCCATCGGCAAGCAGCTCGGCGAGGCCATGACCGCCCAGTGCACGGTGGTCCGCGACAACGCCGAGCTCGATCGCTTGGAGAAGCAGGTGGTGGAGTGGACCGATCGCTGGAGCAAGGTCAACGTCCTCGACGAGGGGCGCTCGCTCAATCAGTCGGCCATGTACGTCAACCAGCTCTGGAACATGCTGCAGATGGCGCGGGCCATCGTAGTCGCCGCCCGCCAGCGCGACGAGTGCCGGGGCAGCCACTACAAGCCCGACTTCGCGCTGCCGGCACCCAAGACCCGAAACCCCAAGGACGACGCCGAGTGGATGGCGAGCTGGAAGGCCAACACCGAGAGGTGGCGCAAGACGACCCTCGCCCGGTGGACGAGCGACGGCCCGCAGATCACCTATCGCGACATCCCCACCCCCGTGCTCGAGGTCGAGCCCCGGTACTACGAGTAGCCCCTCGAGCGACCCGCATTCCGGCAGAGGAGCCAGCACCATGGCCCGTAGCGCGAACGAGACCGGCCACGACCTGCACGAGGGCGACAAGATCCGCCTGCGGATCAAGCGCCAGCTCGACCAGAGGTCTGTGCCCTACTGGGAGGAGTTCGAGATCCCCTACAAGACGGGCCAGAACGTGATCTCCCTGCTGATGGAGATCCAGCGGCGCCCGGTCAACGCCCAAGGGCAGAAGACGACGCCCGTGGCCTGGGACGCAGCCTGCCTGGAAGAGGTCTGCGGCGCCTGCTCCATGAGCATCAACGGCAAGGTCCGCCAGTCCTGCTCGGCGCTGGTCGACAAGCTCGGCCCCGACATCACCCTGGAGCCGATGGCCAAGGTCCCGCTGGTGCGCGACCTGGCCGTCGACCGCGAGGTGATGTTCGAGAGCCTCAAGCGCCTCAAGTGCTGGATCTCCATCGACGGCACCTACGACCTGGGACCCGGGCCACGCCAGTCTCCCAAGGACCAGCAGGTCATGTACGTGCTGTCCACCTGCATGACCTGCGGCTGCTGCATGGAGGTCTGCCCGCAGTTCGGCGAGGGCACCGGGTTCGTGGGCGCCGCCCCCATCAGCCAGGTGCGCCTGTTCAACATGCACCCCACCGGCAAGATGAACGCCTCCGCGCGGCTGCGCGCGCTGATGGGGCCCGGGGGCATCCAGGGCTGTGGCAAGGCCCAGAACTGCGTGCAGGCCTGCCCCAAGGACATCCCCCTCACCACCTCCATCGCCGCCACCAACCGGGCCGCCACGCTCCAAAACCTGAAGGACTTCTTCCTGGGCGGCGAAGAGCCTGACACCGGGGCGGCTCCCGGATAGTCTGGCAGCCGCAAGTTGCCGGCCTGAAGCGGGGCGCCCGGCGCGAGCCTGGCGCCCTTTGCTCGTCAACGGACGCTCATCCACCGGAGGAACCATGCGCACGCTGCCCGTCGTCGTCGCCACGGTCTTGATCGCCGCGCCCGCCGCGGCGCGGGACGCCATTCCCAGGGACGCAAGCCCCAAGGAGCTGCTCGACTACCTGAAGACGGGCAACGACGAGGCCCGCAAGGAGGCGTGCAAGCGCCTGGGCGCGCGCAAGGACCCCTCGGCGATCGCGGCCATCGGCGAGCTCGTCCAGAAGGATCCGGTGATGAAGGTGCGCGCCGAGTGCATCCAGGCGCTGGAGCGCATCGGCCCCCATCCGGCCAGCGCCGCGATCATCCGCGCCGCGCTGACCTCCGACCCGGAGAGGAAGGTGCGCGAGGAGGCAGCCGACTCGCTGCAGGACGTGGACCCTGAGAAGGGCGGAGAGGTGGCGGCCCAGGTCCTGGCCCAGGAGAAGGAGGTCGGCGTGCGCAGGAAGATCTGCAACAGCATCGAGCACAAGGCCTGGAAGGCGGCCGACCAGGCGGTCGCCAAGGTCGTCTCCGACGTCAACGAGAGCGCCGACCTGCGCCGCTCGTGCCTCCAGGCCCTGTTGTCCATCGGCAGCGATGCCGGATACTCCATCGCCCACCGCATGCTGCTGGAGGAGCCCAATGAGGACGTGCGCCGCGAGGCCTCGGCGCAGATCGAGCATCACCCCAAGGCGAGCTCGCTGGAACCCTTGTGCAAGGCGCTCAAGGACCCCAACAGCCGCGTCGCCTCCAATGCGGCCAAGGGGCTCAAGAACCTGGCGATGAAGGAAGGCGCCAAGTGCCTGCGCGAGGCCGCCCAGCAGGTCAAGAGCGACCGGCAAGCAGGGGAGATGAACAAGATCGCCGCCGAGCTCGAGCGCTGACTTCCACCACCTTCTGAAGCACCACCTTCGATGGGAGTGACATGAAGATCCACGAGTACCAGGCCAAGGAACTGTTCCGGAAGTTCGGGGTGACCACGCCCAAGGGCATCCCTGTGACGAGCCCCCGCCAAGCCGAGCTGGCAGCGCGCCAGCTGGGGACGCCGGTGGTGGTGGTCAAGAGCCAGGTCCACGCGGGTGGTCGCGGCAAGGGCACCTTCGCCGACTCCGACGGCGGGCGCGGTGTGCGCATTGCCAGGAGCCCGGCGCAGGTGCGCGAGTTCGCAGCGGCGATGCTCGGCAAGACGCTCACGACCATCCAGACCGGTGCCGCCGGAGCCAAGGTGCGCCGCCTCTATGTCGAGGAGGGGCTGGAGATCGACCGCGAGCTGTACCTGGGCATGACCCTCGATCGCGAGAGGGCCCGGGTCACGTTCATGGCCTCGGCCGAGGGCGGTGTGGAGATCGAGGAGGTCGCGGCGCGGCATCCGGAGAAGATCTTCAAGGAGACGGTCGATCCCGCGGTGGGCTTCCAGGCCTACCAGGGCCGCAAGCTCGCCGACCAGCTCGGT
The DNA here is from genome assembly GCA_016218885.1 of Deltaproteobacteria bacterium. GTDB lineage: Bacteria > Myxococcota > Myxococcia > Myxococcales > UBA5297 > JACRCT01. The sequence goes on from JACRCT010000040.1 coordinate 6,092, forward strand.
CTCGCCGGCGCCACGGCCACCAAGCTCGCCAAGCTCTGCGCCGGCCTCTACAAGGTCTACGAGGGGACCGATGCCTCGCTCTGCGAGATCAACCCGCTGGTCGTCCTCAAGAGCGGCGAGGTGGTGGCGCTCGACGCCAAGCTCAACTTCGACGATAACGCGCTCTTCCGCCATCCCGAGCTGGAGGCGTACCGCGACATCGACGAGGAGGACGAGAGCGAGGCGAGGGCGAAGGAGTTCGACCTCAACTACATCACGCTCTCCGGCAATATCGGGTGCATGGTCAACGGCGCCGGCCTGGCCATGGCCACCATGGACACCATCAAGCTCGTGGGCGGCGAGCCGGCGAACTTCCTCGACGTCGGGGGCAGCGCCACCAAGGAGCGGGTGACCGAAGCGTTCAAGCTGCTGCTCTCCGACAAGAGCGTGAAGGCGCTGCTGGTCAACATCTTCGGGGGGATCATGAAGTGCGACGTGATCGCCGAGGGCATCGTCGAGGCGGCGAAGGTGGTGCAGCTGCAGATCCCGCTGGTCGTGCGGCTGGAGGGCACCAACGTCGAGAAGGGCAAGCAGATTCTCAAGGGCTCGGGGCTGAAGATCATCCCCGCCGACAACCTGCGCGAAGCGGCCCAGAAGGCCATCGCCGCGGCGAAGTAATCGAGGAACCGACCATGAGCATTCTCGTCAACCAGGACACGCGGGTCCTCGTGCAGGGCATCACCGGCGGCGCGGGCAGCTTCCATGCGCAGCAGATGCTCGAGTACGGCACCTCGATCGTCGCCGGGGTCACTCCCGGCAAGGGCGGCACCCGCTTCGAGGGCAAGGTGCCCGTCTTCGACTCCGTCGCGCGGGCGGTGAAGGAGACCGGGGCCAACACCAGCTGCATCTTCGTGCCCCCTCCTTTCGCCGCCGACGCCATCCTCGAGGCCGCCGACGCCGGCTGCCGGGTGGTGGTGGCCATCACCGAGGGCATCCCGGTCCTCGACATGGTGCGCGTGCGCCGCGCCCTCGAGGGCCGCGACGTCAGGCTGATCGGGCCGAACTGCCCCGGCGTCATCACCCCCGGGGCGAGCTGCAAGATCGGCATCATGCCCGGCCACATCCATGCCCCGGGGCGCATCGGTATCGTCAGCCGCTCGGGGACGCTCACCTATGAGGCGGTGCACCAGGTGACGCAGCTGGGGATGGGCCAGTCGACCGCAGTGGGGATGGGCGGCGACCCGGTCCACGGCCTGGACTTCGTCGAGGTGCTGCGGCTCTTCAACGCCGACCCCGAGACCGAGGCGGTGATCATGATCGGCGAGATCGGCGGCAACGACGAGGAGCGCGCCGCCGCCTACATCGCCCAGGAGTTCAAGAAGCCGGTGGTGGGGTTCATCGCCGGTCGCACCGCGCCCCCGGGCAAGCGCATGGGGCATGCCGGCGCCATCATCGCGGGGGGCAAGGGCACCGCCGCAGAGAAGATCAAGGCGCTCGAGGCCGCTGGCGTGCGCGTCGCGCCCAGCCCCGCGGAGCTGGGCTCGACCCTGAAGGAAGTGCTGGCCAGCCAGCGCTAGAGCATCGAACAGTTCGACTCCCGTCGCAAAATCGCCGATTTGCGTCGCATCCCTTCGTTGCTCCTCACTCAGTTACAACCAGTAGCTTCCTTCGTCGTGCCTCGGGCTGCTCGCAACTTGCCGATTTCACTCGGTCCGTCAAACTGTTCGGTGCTCTAGGTGGGGCGGGCCTGTGCGCCTGCCAGTTTCGGGATTCGCGGGC
>JACRCT010000579.1 GCA_016218885.1 Deltaproteobacteria bacterium
GGGAATAGGTCTTGGCGAGCTGGCCCTCGGGGGTCCAGCGCTTGATGTCGCCGTCTCGACCTGCGCTGAGGATCGTCCCGTCGGAGGCGAAGGCCACGCCGACGACCTCCCCATCGTGCGCCGCCCAGGTCCGCTCCGACCGTCCCGAGCGCAGATCCCACACGAAGAGGGCGCGATCGCGGCCGCCGGAGACCAGTCGGGTCCCGTCGGAGGACAAGGCGAAGGCGGAGACCGTGGCCTCGTGCCCGGTCAGGCGCGTCAGCTTCGTCCTCTGGGCCACCTCCCACAGATGGATGCGCTTGTCGAGACCGGAGGAGGCCAGGACCCGTCCGTCGGGGCTGAAGGTCGCCGCGCGGATCTGCCCGTCGTGCCCGCCCACCAACCCCACCCGCTCGCCGCTCGCGGGATCCCACAGCTCCACGGTCTCGTTGCGCCCGATGGCGAGCAGCGCCGCCCCCGACTCGTCGAAGCGCGCTCCGAAGCCCCGGGGCTGTCCCTCCTCGAGGGTGAAGACGGCCTCCTCCTCGTCGCGGTCGGCGTGCCAGACCCGAACCGTGCGGTCGTTGCCCAGAATCCAGAGCTGCTTGCCATCGAGGCTGAAGATGACCGACGCCACCCCGCCCTCGTGACCCTCGATCTTCGCCACGAGACGGCGCGCCGGCAGGCTCCAGACGAGCACGTCCCGATCGAGCCCCGCCGACGCCAGAAGCCTCCCGCTGGCGGAGACCGCGAGCCGCTCCGGCAGGTGATCGGAGGGGACGGTCAGCCTGCCCGACTCCTTGCCCATCGCGACGTCCCAGAGCAGGAGCGTGCCCGTGCGCGACGCGGAGATCAGCGTTCGGCCGTCGGACGAGAACAGGACCGCGCTGATCGACTCCTGCGCTCCGTCGAGCGTCGTGGGCTCTCCCGACTCCCCCGGACGCCAGAGCTTCAGAGTCGGGCTCTCGCCATAGGCCAGGGTCCTTCCATCCGGAGACCAGGCAACGGCGATGATCGCCTTGGACCCCTCGTGCGAATGCAGCAGCCTGCGCTCGGCGACGTTCCAGACGCGAAGCACGCGGTCCATGCCCGCCGACGCCAGGAGCCTGCCATCGGGTGAGAAGCGCAGCGTCTCGACGCTGGCCTGGCTGCCCTCGAGCGAGCCGAGGTGACGGGCCATTCCGAAGTGCTGCGACGCCCAGAGCGTGGACTGCAGCGAGGCGAGCATCTGGTCGCCCACGGGCGAGCCGAAGCTGCGCGGGTCAGGGAACCGGCTGAGTGGATTGAAGGGGCTCTCGCGCAGGGCCGCCGCGGCGAACACCCGCGCTCCCAGGTAGTCGCGCTGGGCCACGAGCCGCTCCGCCTTCTCCTGGAACGCCGAGGCGAGGTCCCAGTGCACCTGCTGCTCGGCCGCCCGCGTGCGATGGAAGGCGATGCCCAGCAGGAGGGTGCCCAGGAGGAGGGCCACCAGCAGCGCCGTGGCCAGTCCGGTGGCGACCCGGTTCTCGAGGGCGATCTGCAAGAGGCGCTCGAGCTTCCCGTACTGATAGGCGCTGACCCTGCGCCCTTCCATGAAGGCGTTGATGTCGTCGAGCAGCTGCTTGGCGGTCTGGTAGCGGCCGTGGGTCTGCGGGAACAGCGCCTTCTCGGCGACCGCCGCGAGCTCCGGGGGCGAGTCTGGCTCGAGGGTGCGCACCGGCACCAGCTGCTCCTTGCCTTCGCCGTAGCGCTGGACTGTGGTGAGGATCTCCAACGCCCGCTTCCCGGTGAAGGGTGGATGCCCGGTCAGGAGCTCGTAGAGGACCGCGCCGAGCGAGTAGACGTCGCTGTGCTCGTCGATGCGGTCGAGATCGCCGAAGGCCTGCTCGGGAGGCATGTACTCGGGAGTGCCGAGCGCCGCGCCCTGGACCGTGTGGCCCGCCGCAAGCTCCCGCAGCGCCTCCATCTGCTGGACGAAACGCCGGTCGTCGCGCTCGGTGGCGCCCTTGAGCTTGGCGAGACCCCAGTCGAGCAGGATGGTCTCGTTGAACTCGCCGATCATCACGTTGTGGGGCTTGAGATCGCGGTGGAGCACGCCGCGGCTGTGCGCGAAGGCCACCGCGGCGCACAGGTCTGTGAAGTGATGCAGGAAGCGCAGCCGCTCCTCCACGGTCTGGCAGCCGCGCAGCGCCTCGGCGAGAGTGCGGCCGCGCACGAGGCGCATCGCGTAGTAGAGGGTGCCGTCGCCGCGGCGGCCGACCTCGTAGACCGGGACGATCGAGGGGTGCTCGAGCTGCGCGGTGAGGCGCGCCTCGCGCAGGAACCGGGCGGAGGCGCCCTGCGTGTCGGTGCGCGAGCTCCCCGCGCCTTCCCCCACCAGGAGCTCCTTGATGGCGACCTCGCGGCTGGCGTGCTCGTCGAAGGCGACCAGTACGCGCCCGATGCCTCCTCGCCCGATCTCGCCGCGCACGTCATAGCGACCGACGACCTCGGGCGTGATCTGGTGCTCTCCCCCACCCGACCCCTCTGCCGCTGCGCCGGCGGAGGGGCGGACGAGGGTGGCATCCGACAGCGGCTCGGCGCGCGACCACGGTGCGTCCGCCGGCACTGCTGAGCGAGGGAGCGTCTTGTCGAGCCGGATGAGATCCCTAAGGGTCTCGGCGACTGGGCGCCGGCCCCCCACCGACTCGAGCGAGGCGTGCAGGTCGCCCCCGTTGGCATTCACCAGCAGCTCGACGCTGCGATCGAGCTGTGCGACGTCGGCCTCGGACAGCGCGGCCCGCCGGACGACCTCGGCACGCAACTCGCCCCCGCCATCCACGGCGGCGTGGCCTGCCTCGAGCAGGACCGGCTCCTCGAGCAGTCCGAGGTTCAGCGCCTGCAGGCAGAAGAGGAGGTCCTTCTCCATCATGTGCTCAGGAGGGGCGCAAGCCCGGGTAGAGGGCCCGCTCCAGCAGTTCGCGCGCCCCGGGGCCGAGCGCGGACTGATGAAGCAGGCGGCTGAAGAGGGTCGTCAGGACGCGGTCGCCGGCGCCCTCGACGAAGAGCGGGTCGACCAGCGGCAGGATCTGAAGTGCGGGACCCCACAGCCCCATCTCCAGGTAGCCGATGGAGGCGGCGAGACGAGCCGCGTCGTCCATGCCGGGCAGCGCGGCGCTGACCGACTCCAGGAAGGCGGCGCGGGTGGCGGTCACGTCGGCGTCCACCTCGGCCATAGGGGCAGCAGTGGTAGAGGGCCACACGGCAGCCAAGGCGGCAGCGCGCTCGGCAGCGGGGACATCACGAAGCCAGTCGAGCATGCGGCGGGCACAGACCCGGCAGAGACGTCGGCCGTCGGCGGCGCCATCGGGGCGCAGCCGCACCTGTCCCTGCCCTCGACCGGTGCACAGCCAGCACTCCACGCCCATGCCGACCTCGCCTCAGTACTGGATGAGAGAGTAGACGCTGCTCTCGCCGAGGCGCTTGCGGCCAGAGAGGAAGGACAGCTCGACCACGAAGGCGTACTCGGCCACGGTCGCGCCCTGCCGGGCCACGAGACGGCCGACGGCCTCCGCGGTCCCGCCGGTGGCGAGCAGGTCGTCGATCACCAGGACCTTGTTGCCCGGGGCGACGGCGTCCACGTGCATCTCCAGAGAGTCCTTGCCGTACTCGAGGGCGTACTCCTCGCGGACGCACTTCCACGGCAGCTTCCCGGGCTTGCGCACGATGGTCAGCCCGGCGCCAAGCGCGTAGGCGAGCGGGGCGCCGAACAGAAAGCCGCGCGACTCGATGGCCACCACCTTGTCCACTCCCCGGCCGCGATAGCGCTCGGCCATCCCATCGACCACTTCGCGAAGGGCCTTGGGGTGCGAGAGGACCGGGGTGATGTCCTTGAAGACGATGCCAGGCTTGGGGAAGTCGGGGACGTCGCGGATGAGGCTTCGGACGAGGTCGGACATGCAGTCTCCGAATCGGTGCCGACGGTCGTCGGCCAAGGCGGCAGAGACTAACACAGAGGCTTGGTGAAGCAGGCCGCCGTGCGGGCCGTTGGCCACGACCTGCCATGCGCTCGTCCTCTCTTCGTCCCACCTTGGTAGCGCCGGTGTCGTGGACGACCGCGCCGTCCTCGACTCCGGAGATCTTAATCGCCGGGCCGCTTGCGAAGAGGGCGACCCCAGCGCTGTCACATGCCTCGGCGTGCCGCGATCCACTGCTGTGAGCTGGATTCGCCGCGGCCCTCGCGACGTCATTTCCGCCGACCTGGTCTCCCGCGACGCCATCGAGCTCCAGGCTCAGGTCCTGAAGCTCCAGCGCCGCATCGATCTGCACCTTGCCGTCGTCCGCCTCCTCTTCATGCTCGTCCGGCTCTCTGGAGCTCGCCTCAACCAAGACCGTCTGCCCGAGGGCTCCGTCAAGGCCACCGTCCTCGACGCCATCTCCCGCGCCACCAAGTCCATCCCCCTCGCCATCGCCCTGCGCGTCCTCGGCCTCTCCTCCTCTCGCTACCACGCTTGGCGCAAGCTCGGTCAGCACTGCCTCCTCGACGACCGTCAGAGCTGCCCCAAGACCTCTCCCACCCAGCTCACCGCCGCCGAGGTCTCCTCCATGCACGAGCTCGTGACCGACGAGGCCTATCGCCACGTCCCCGTCTCTCGCCTCGTTCTCCTCGCACAGCGCCTCAAGAAGGTCGTCGCCTCTCCGGCGACCTGGAGCAAGCTCATCCGCGAGCGCGGGTGGCTCCGCCC
>JACRCT010000580.1 GCA_016218885.1 Deltaproteobacteria bacterium
CGCTCCCAGGAGCCGGAGCCGAGCTTGTCGAGGGTGACGTTCTCGGCGTCGGCGCCGGTGAACTTCTGCAGCAGCCGCATGCGCTGCACCGGCAGGTAGACCTTGTCCCGGCCGGCGTACTCGAGCACCAGGGCGTCGGTGTCGATGCCGCGGATGGCCATCTTCAAGAGGCCGGCGTAGCGGCCGATGCCGTAGTCCACGTGGACGACGAGGTCGCCCTCCTTGAGCTCGCGGAATGCGGTGACGAAGGGCTGGTCGGAGCGTCGCGTCCGGCGCACGGCCTTGCGGCTGCGCTGCCCGAAGATGTCCTCCTCCGAGAGCAGCGCCAGCGAGCCGGCAGGGTCCACGAACCCCGCGGAGATCTCGCCTGAAAACAGGTGCGCGTACACCGAGGGCTCGAACGCCGCGGCGGGTTCGCTCGGGAAGGGGCTGCCGTCGCCCTCACCCTCTCTGAGGGCGCGCGCGTGTACCCGCACCATCAGGTTGCGGTCGAGCAGGAGACGCTTGAGCCGGTCCGCCTGGCCGCTGGAGCCACAGGCCACGGCGGCGAAGATCCCCCGCTCGCGCCATTCGCCAAGCCGGGTGACCAACGGGGTGAGGGCGCCGTGCTCGCCGTGGTGAGCGAGGATCTCCTGGCGGATGGCGGCGGTGGGCCCGAACCCGAAGGCGATGGACCGCTCGTCGGGACCGGCGAGGTGCACGGCGTGGCTCAGCACTCGAGGATGCCCGGCGAGCAGCCGTCTCGCCTCCTCGGGGGGGAGCATGTGGGCCGAAGGCTCGAGCGCGAGCTCCTCGCGGCGGCGCGCGGCGGAGAACTCCTGATCCATGGCCTGAGCGAGCTCGGAGAGCGCCGAGTCGAAGGCGACGGGATCGTCGATGAAGAAGAGCGGCGCCTTCGCCCACTTGGGCAGGTAGTCGAAGAGCGTGCCCAGCTGCTTGTGGTGGAAGCCGGGCATCAGCGCCTCGAGCCCGTAGACCAGCCGGCCCTCCTGGATGCCGTCGAGCATCTCGCGCACCTTCGACGAGGGGCGATTGACCGCGTCGGCGGCCTCCCGCACCGCGGCAATGCCGGCGTCCTTGCTCGCCTCGTCGAAGAGGACCTCGCGAGCCGGACACAGCAGCAGGGTTTCGAGCGTCCCGGCGGTGCGCTGCGAATCGGGCTCGAAGAGGCGCAGGCTCTCGACCGTGTCGCCGAAGAACTCCAGGCGCACCGGCTTGTCGTGCAGCGGAGACCAGACGTCCACGATGCCGCCGCGGACCGCGAACGAGCCGGCGTCCTCGACCATGGGCGCGCTCTGGTAGCCCATGGCCACGAGCTTCCTGGCGAGCTCGTCGCGATCGAGGGTCTGGTTGGCGCTGACGAGCTCCGAATGCCGGTCCAGCGTCGCAGGGGGCAGGTAGCGGCGCACCAGGGCGCGAGCCGAGAGCACCAGGGCGGCGGCGCGCGTGCCCTGCGAGAGATGGAAGAGCGCGGCGAGCCGAGCGAAGGCGACCTGGCGCTCCGGGGAGAGTGCGTCGTAGGGCAGCTGCTCCGAGTCGGGGAGCCGCAGCACGGAGGGAGCCCCCGAGGCTGTCCGTTCTCCCAGGAAGAAGCCGAGGTCGACGGCGAGCTCGTCGGCCTTCTCCTCATCGGCGGTCACGCAGACGAAGGGGCCGAACCCGGAGCGGACGAGCCGGGCCAGCACATGGGCCCGGGCGGCGCCCTTCAGGCCCGTCAGGGAGACGAGGGCTTCCCCCGCCCGCAGCGCAGACACCACCGCCTCGAGCGGGTGCCCCGCGGGTTCCGGTACGGGAGACGGTGACAGGTGCTCCGACAAGTCCATCCTCAAGATGAAGCGTCTTGATGGGCCTGGACTATTCCCCTGTCAAGTCGTGTGGAGGGCTTCCTGCGGAGCCTTCGCGATCGGAGTGTCCGAGCCAGGAGCGTAAGCGACTGGATCTGTCGGCCCCCGCCCCGGCCTTCCAGGACGTCGGCTTGTGAGGGTGGGGGAGGGTCCACTCCTTTACGGTCGTGGCTCGGACCCCGTGGCTGCGTCGGACCGCGGCAACGGCATGGGCCCGGTCCACCCGTCAGGCCGCAAGCGGAGAGCGGGCCGGCGGGACACCCCAATCGGCGATGGGCCAGCCGCGCTTGAGGGCGATCCTCTTGAGCCTCGGGTCCGGGTGGACGGCGACCGGCCGGCCCACGGCCTCGAGCATGGGCAGGTCGGAGGCCGAATCGGTGTAGAAAGCGCAGTCGGCGAGGGCGACGCCGCGCTCGCGGGCAAGACGGAGCGCGACCTCGACCTTGCCCGGCCCGTAGCACAGCTCGCCCGAGGGCCGTCCCGTGTAGCGGCCACTGGGGTCCACCTCGAAGCGGTTGCACAGCGTGCCGTCGATATGGAGCTCGGCGGCGATGGCCTCCGACAGGTAGTTCGACGACGAGGTGAGCAGCCAGAGCTCCTCGCCCGCGGCGCGGTGTCGCTGAAGGGCCAGGAGTGCGCCGGGGCGGACCAGGTGACGCACCTCGCGCTCGTAGAACTCCATCGTGCGTCCGCGGACCTCGGATTCGAGCGTGCCCTGCAAGCTGGAGATGCTCTCGAGAATGGCCTCCTCGAGCCGAGCGAAGCCCAGGTGGTAGCGGGCGAGCCACCCGGCGGCGCGGATGGCCTGCCAGTAGCTGATGTGGCCGGTGCGCAGCTCGGAGCGCACCCAGAGTGCGCCGGTGTTCCGGGCGAGGACAGTCAGGTCGAGGTCGA
>JACRCT010000589.1 GCA_016218885.1 Deltaproteobacteria bacterium
ACTGAGGAGTGCAGCCACCCTGGCAACTGCCGCTCCCATCACACCACTGGGAAGAGGGACAGCCGCCGCACGTGCCGCCGCAGCCGTCGTCGCCGCACTGCCGGCCCGCGCACTTCGGGACGCAGGTCGGTTCGCACCGCCCAGAGTCGTTGCACCGCATGTCGTCGGGACAGGTCCCGCAGGTGGACCCGCAGCCGTCGGCTCCACATTGCCTGTTTCGGCAGTCGGGCTTGCAGGCGCTGCAGGTGCCCGCCAGCTCGTCACATGCCGAGCCGGCCGGGCAGGTGCCGCACTCGCCTCCGCAGCCGTCTGGTCCGCAGGACCTTCCGGCGCAGCTCGGGGAGCAAGAGGCCACGCAGCGGAGCGCGGCGGTATCGCAGGTCGTCGTTGCGCTGCAGCAGACCGTGCCGCAAGGCTTGGGGCAGACGACTTGGGCGTCGGCGGCAGGAAGCTCCGTGGCCACTGGAGAGAAGCAGGCGGCAGCACTCAGGCCGAGCGCCAGAACGAGCAGTTGCCTGACCATGTTTTCCCCTCGCGGCCCGGGCCAGCCTCCCGGACCACGCAGCAGTTCGCGCCATTCTAGCTGCGGCAAGCCCGGCTTCCCAAGAAGGTGCCGCTCAGAGGGCCGATGCCGTGCGGAAGCTCGCCAGCAGTCCGGCGGCGGTCTCGACGGCGCGCACCGGGTGGCGGCCGATGGCCGTCTCGTCGGACAGGACGATGCCGGCGTAGCCACGCCGACTCAGGTCGAAGAGGTGGCACACCTCGGAGCGCGTGGGCTCGGAGTGCTCGGTGAGGTGCTCGAGGACCTGGCCGGCCATCAGCACTGGCTGACGAAGCGCGACGGGCGTGAGGTCCGCCACGAACTTCGCCAGGGCCGCCATCCCCAGCTGCGCGCCGAGGTCTCCGCGGCAGATCCACACCGCGCTCGTCGACACGTCGATGAGCGTGAGGTTGGCGATCGCCTCGGCGCGCTCGACCTTGCCCACCACGGTCGCGCCCGGAACCCGGCTCCGAAGCCAGGTGGTCTCGCGGCCGTCCTTCATGAAAGAGAAGGCGAATGCCAACCCGGGAACGTCGCCTACCGCTTGAAGGCGCACCTGATCGGCGCCGGTCAGGTCGGAGAGCTCCACCGGGTGCTCCACGACGTTCAGGCCCTTGCGCGGCCGCAGCGGTCCGCCCTGCAGCACCGCGGCCTCGAGCGAGTCGGGCGTCACCGCGCGGATCTTGAAGCGCAGGCGGTCGTCGTCGCAGCTCAGGGTGTCGCCAACGGCGACGGCGGCGAAGACCTCGGGGTGAGGCAGGCTCACCTCACGGCTCGTGCGAGGAGCGAGAGCGAAGCGCAAGGTCTCCCCGGCGACGACCGTGCGCTCCGCAAACGAGCCCAGCCGCAGCTTGGCGCCCTGCAGATCGACCACGATGGGCGCGTCGGGGAGGCTGGCGCGGATCGTCTCGGTCGCCCGTCGCAGCGCTTCGGGCTCCAGGTGCGAGGCGTTGAGGCGAAAGGCAGTGGCGCCCGCGCGCGCCAGCTCGGGGCAGAGCACCACGCTCTCGCCGGTCACGGTGGCGACGATCTGGCCGCGCGGAGCGTCGAGCGGGAGGAAGGACATCGCCGCTCAGGCCGCTGGGAAGGTGGCAGTAGGGGCCGTCTTCTTGGGTTTGAAGTCCTCGGTGAGCAGGACGAGGCCCACGACCGCGGCCAGGCCGACCCCCGCGAAGGCGAACCAGATTCGTGAAGGGCTGTCCGCGGTGAGCGAGCGCATCCAGCTGCCGAAGACTCCCGAGCCGAAATAGCCCAACGCGATGGGCAAGAAGGCAAAGCCCATGTACATGCCCACCTGATCCGGCGGTGCCATGTCGCCCAGGTACTTGTAGAAGTGCGCCGAGAGGGTGAGCTCGCCGAGGGCGATGAAGATGACGCCCGCCGCCGCGAACCAGGTCGAGGGATACGCGCCAATCAGGGCCATGCCGATCGCCGCGAGCAACACTCCAAGGGTGAAGGCGCGGCTGGAAAGAAGGTTTCGGGTGAGTGCCCCCACCACCACCGTGAGGGCGATGACCACCATCGACTCGATGCTCAGCAGGTTGCCGACATCCGTCTCGTCGCCGCCGAGCTGCTTGGTCACGTAGAGAGGGAAGGCCCCGTAGAGCGAGAAGAACATGATCCAGAAGCCGGCCACGAGCAGGAAGAGCGTCACGAGCCGCAGGTTGCCGACCACGCGCAAGAAGTCGCGTCCGAAGGCGCCCAAGGTCTTGCGCTCGCCAGGGGTGGCCGATGCCGGCTCGCGGAAGAAGGCGGATACCAGGGCCAGCGCGACCAGGGCCGCAGCGCCGCACACCAGGAAGTTGGACTCGGGAGAGAAGGCCTTGCTCACCCGCCCTGCGGATTGCGGGCCGAGGAGGCCGCCGATGTTCACGAGCGTGTAGTAGATGGAGAAGCCGACGGCGCGGCGCGGGCCGTCGCAGGTCTTCTGCACGGTGCCGGTAATGGTGGGCTTGACCAGCGAGGCTCCGAGGGCGACCACCAGCAGGGCCCCGGCGATGGACCAATAGGTGGAGAGCTGCCCCACCAGGAAGTACCCGGCGGCGAGCAGCCCGTAGGCGAGCATCAAGGCGCGCCGGTAGCCCATGAGGTCGGCGAGGAACCCGGAGAAGACCGGCAACCCGTACACCAACATCCCGAAGAGGCCGTTGAGGCGCATCGCCTCGCCTTCCTCGAGGCCTCGGCTCTTGGTGAGGTACAGCACGAGCATCGAGGTGGTGCCGTAGAACGCGATGCGCTCGAACAGCTCGGAGAGGTTGGCGACCCAGAACGGCCGGCTGTATCCACTGAGCGACTTGAAGAAGCGCTGGAGGCTCTCCACGGGGTTCCTCTCTCTCGGGCGCTGACGTTGGCGGACGGCGAACGGGAAGGGTGTCCAGATGTCCTTCTCGAAAGGCGCGGCACTCTACCATCGGCGGTGCGTCGGGGTGGCAGCGGGCTTGTCGTGGGGAGTGACCGACCCTGTGGGTCGTGCAGGTCGTTCCTCCCTCTATGCGCGCCGGCTATACTCCCGCGCCCCATGGATGCTCCAGCCAGCACGCCCCGTCTGCCGACGCTCTTGAGCGTCGTCGTCCCTCTCTACAACGAGCAGGCGATCGTCGCGCCGCTGTGCGAGCGCCTGCTGGCGCAGCTGTCCAGGCTGGGTTGTCCCTACGAGATCGTCGCCGTCGACGACGGCAGCCGCGATGGCACCCGCCGGCTCCTGACCGAGCAGGCGAAGGCGCACCCGGTCTTCAGGGTCATCTGCCTCTCGCGCAACTTCGGGCTGCAGGCCGCCGTCGCCGCCGGCCTCGCCCACGCCAAGGGCGACGTGATCGTGTTGATGGACGGAGACCTGCAGGATCCCCCCGAGCTCATCCCCCAGCTGCTCGAGGAATGGCAGAAGGGCGCGGAGGTGGTCTTCACCACCAAGAAGAGCCGCGCCGAGACCGGTCTGCGGCGACTGGCCATGGACGCCTTCCACGCCATCTTCCAGCGCATGGGGGACATCCCCCTTCCCCTGGGCGCAGGCAACTTCTCGCTCATCGACCAGCGGGCGCTGGCGGTGATCAACGCGTTGCCCGAGCACAACCGCTACCTGCCGGGCATCCGGTCCTGGGTGGGCTTCAAGCAGGCGGAGGTGGCCTTCGCCCGGGACGCCCGCGCCGCCGGCGAGCCGCGCATGAGCCTGCGGCGGCTCACCAAGCTCGCGCTCGACGGCATCTTCGGCTTCTCGTACCTGCCGCTGCGCGCCGCCACGGTGGTCGGCTTTGCCGCCTGCTTGCTGGGCTTGCTGCTGATTCTCTGGGTGCTGGTGGAGCGCTTCATCACCCAGACCGCCATCCTCGGCTGGCCCTCGGTGGTCATCGCCGTCTGCCTGCTCGGCGGGGCTCAGCTGGTGAGCCTGGGCATCCTCGGGGAGTACATCGGGCGCATCTACGACGAGGTGCGCGGCCGGCCCAACTTCGTGGTGAGCGAGGTCCTGCGCTTCGATGAGCCCCAGCAGGGCGGGCGCTGAAGTCGGCCCGCGAGGCGTCGTCCTGCGCAGGCGAGAGCGAGTACCTCCATGTCCGAAGAGAAGATCACTGCCAGGATCGATGAGACGCCCGAGGAGCGCGCCAAGCTGCTCGCCACGCTGCAGACCCCGTCTGCCGATCCGCCCCGGCGCGGGGCGACCGGGGCCGTCGTGGGGCTGAGCCTGCTCGTCGTCGGCCTCGCGATCCTGGGCGCGGGCTTCCTCCTCGGATCCCGACCCACCGCGTGGGCGGAGACTGGCCTCGTGCACTGGTGTGGAGGGGGCTTGTGTCTGGGCGGCGCGATGGTCTGGGCAGTGGCGAGCCGCCACCGCAGCAGGAAGAGGACGTCGTGAGGAAGGTCCACGTCCAACCACCGTCGTTCCCTGCCGTCGCCACCGATCAGCTCCTGCAGGTGAAGCCCGGCTTGCGCTGGCAGGTGATGTGCGGCGACGCCGGGCATTGGCGAGTCGGCGTGTACTCGCCGCCGGAGACGGGCGCAGACCAGTGCGGTGAGCTCGAGCGGCACGACTGCCCCGAATACTTCCACCTGCTCTCCGGGCGCCTCACTCTCGTCCTGCACGAGGCCGCAGGAGTGCGTGAGCTGGCGCTCGAGCCGGGACATCCGGTGCTCGTGACCGTGCCGCATTCGGGCTTCTGCCCGGACGGGCCTCACTCGGGGGCTGCGCTGGTGGTCGAGCGTGACTCCCTCTCCACCGAGTACCGCACTCCCAAGGAGTGGCGCGAAGCGACCTGAGGCGCACGTCGCCCCAATTCGAGCCCGAGCCTCCGCGCTCTGGGCAGGGGGCACTCCGTCGACATTCGGAGGCGG
>JACRCT010000616.1 GCA_016218885.1 Deltaproteobacteria bacterium
CCTGAGGCCATCCACCGGGAAGGGGCGAGCCCAGCTCTTCGGCCTCAAGAGATGACGAACAATCGCCTCCCGTCGCCGGGCCGCCGATGCGTCACCTCTTCAGTCGAAATCCGCTGGAAGCCCCGGATTGGAGTAGTGCTCGAACAGCCGAGATATCTGCGCAGGCGTGGTGCGCGACAGCGATAGCGGGGGGATCTCGTCGGATGCGAAGAAGGTCGGCTCGGCAGTCTCATGGCTCGACTTGGGCGAGCCACCCACGATCTCGCAGCGGATGAAGACCTTGTAGATGTGGAAGGGCCGCGGCGGGAGGTGCCCTTGCTTGTTGCGGTCCCACAGCGCCAGCAGCTTGATCGGCTTGACCTCATAGCCGGTCTCCTCGAGCACCTCGCGGACCACCGCCTCCGCAGGCGTATCGCCCACGTCCGCGAAGCCACCGGGGAGCGTCCAGCAGCCGTCGCGCAGCTCCTTGACCAGCAGGAGCCTTCCGTCCCGGAAGACCACGCCGCGCCCATCGACCTTGGGCGTGGCGTAGCCTTTCTCCTGGGCAAAGAGATCGCGCACCCGGGCCAGGTCGTACCCCGACCCGACGGCCATCATCTCCGAGGCTATCTCGCGCACCTGCTCGTAGCGCTCGATCTCGAAGGGGCTCTGCGAGTAGGTGAGCCCACTCTGCGCCAGCGCCTGTAGGCGGCGCGCCCACTCGAGCCAGATCGGTTCCATTGCCCTTACCTCCTACCTTGTCGCCCCTCCCCCTGCGCGTTGCACCAGGATGGCGAAGGGCCGGACTGTACACCGAAGCCGGCTCGCCCTGAGCTCACCGAGGTGCCCCTGATCTGGCCCCTCCCGCAGCGCCTCGCCCGGCCCCAAGTTGAGGAGGTCATGGTGCCCGGTCTCAAGACGGCGCTCGTGCTCGGAGGGGGTGCGGCGCGGGGAGCCTACGAGGCCGGGGTCGTATCCTGGCTGCGAGAGGCGCTGCCCCGCGAGACGGGAGCACCGCTGCGCCTGGACATCCTCGCCGGCACCTCGGTCGGCGCGGTGAACGCCTGCTACCTCGCGACGCGGGCGAGCGATCATGCCCAGCAGGCGCGCACCCTCGCGGAGCGATGGAAGGCGCTCAAGCTCGAGGATGTGCTCCGGGTCGGACCGACGGATCTCGCCAGGCTCGCGCTGGACCTGGTGAGGCGCACCCCCCATCAAGCAGGTCGCTCGCGACGGGCGGGGATGATCGACCCGCGCGGGCTACAGGAGATCGCCAGCCGTCACGTGGTGTGGCGCGAGATCGGCCGATGCATCGAGGCGGGTTCGCTCGAAGCCTTGGTCGTCACCGCGACTCATGTCGCCAGCGGGTGCACCACCGTCTTCGTCCAGCGCCACGCCAAGGCGCCGCCGCCCCCGATGTGCGTGAACCCTCACTACCGGGCGGTCAGCACCCGTATCGGGCTCAAGCACGCCATGGCCTCGGCGGCGATCCCGGTCCTCTTCCCGCCGGTGTCTTTGGGAGGCGAGCTCTATGTCGACGGCGGGCTGCGCCAGAACGTCCCGCTCAGCCCAGCGCTGCGGCTGGGGGCGCAGCGCGTGGTCGTCGTGACGCTGCGGCACGCCGGTGAGGTCGGGCAGCCCCCGCCGGTCGTCGAAGCGGAGCGGGCCTTGGCGGCGCACCCCGGCGCGCCCATCGAGGAGCCCCGCGAGCTCGCCCTGCCCTCCGGTCCCTTCCTGTTCGGAAAAGCGCTCGACACGCTTCTGAACGACCGCGTCGAGGAGGACCTCGACAGGCTGCGCCGCACCAACGCGCTGCTCGAGGCGGGAACCCGAGCCTACGGCCCCGGCTTCGCCCGGCTGCTCAACTCCACGCTGCTTCCGATGCAAGGCCAACCCGTGCGCTACGTGCGCACCCTCGTGGTCAGACCCTCGCAAGACCTGGGACGGCTCGCCGCCGAGTTCGCCCGCTCGCCGGAATTCAGGCGGCGCGCCAGCGGATTCGCGGGTCGGCTGGTGCGCCGGCTGGCCGACTCGGAGGCACCGGACCAGGCTGACCTCGCCTCCTACCTGATGTTCGACGGAGCCTTCGCGGAGATCCTGATCGATCTCGGACGCAGGGACGCAGCGGCGAGGCTCGGCGAGTGGTTGCGATTCTGCTCCGACGACCCCGAGTCCGAGGTGGAGGCCGCGCAGCTCGAGGAGCTACGCGCCCTGGGCGGGTAGAGGCGCCCCCTGAGATCGCGCGCGGGCATCCCGCCCGCTCTGCGGCCTCTCCTGAACCTAGGAGAAGGATCAGCGGACCGGGTCGAAGAAGCGGTCGACGCGGATGCCCGTGTCGTCGCCCAGCCCGATGCCCGGCTTGCCCAGGCTGAGCCAGATCACCAAAGCCCGTCCCTTGACGTGGCCGAAGGGCACGAACCAACCTCCCTTGCGGCCCTTGCGGCCGTCCTCCGAGTTGTCGCGGTTGTCGCCCATCATGAACAGGTGTCCCGGCGGGACCTGGAAGGGCCCTTCGTAGTCGTCGTGCCACCCCTC